>JARFRD010000153.1 GCA_029287435.1 Gammaproteobacteria bacterium | reverse complement strand
TCACATCCCTCTCACTCGCAATATCGAGTGTATCCCCCCACTGCCAGCCCATTCGAATCACCTGAAAACTTCGTGAGATAATCTAGTCCCAAGCATTTTATTTGTACCGCAGAGGCGCAGAGACGCGGAGATTTTTTATGTCATTGCGAGCGAAGCGCGGCAATCTCCTCAAATCTTGCATGAGATTGCCGCGCTTCGCTCGCAATGACGACTAGGGTCTAAAAAAATATAAACCTCTGCGCCCCTGCAGTTAATTAATCTTTTAGTGATTCTCTGAAACCATGTTGATGGTGTACTTTGGTATCTCGATCACCAGATCCTCATTACCCACCATCGCCTGGCAACTCAACCGCGAATCCGGATCAAGGCCCCATGCCTTGTCGAGCATGTCGTCCTCATCCTCGGTATTTTCATTCAGCGAATCCATGCCTTCACGCACATAGACATGACAGGTCGTACAGGCACAGGATTTCTCACAGGCATGCTCTATTTCAATGCCGTTTTTCAGTGCCGCATCGCATATGCTTGTGCCACTTTCTACTTCGATGACCATACCCTCAGGGCACAGTTCTTCGTGTGGTAAAAATACAAGCTGTGGCATTACTTAATTCCTCTCAATTTCCACTCAAAATAAAGGCGAGCTTTAAACAGTTATTTACGATTTATCTGAAGCATACTCATCGATGGTATGCCCTTTCATTGCTTTTTTAATACTGGTATTCATACGGCGTGCAACGAAATTCTCACAGGCTGATTCAAGATTCCTGATCGCCTGTTTGATTGCTTCCGGGTCTTCGCCTGAACGGATTTCCTCCAGTTGGCTGCGCGTTTCAGTGATCTGAACTTTCTCATCTTCAGTCAGCAGGTCGCCATCCGCCTTAATAGCCGCATCAAGCGCCTCAATAACACGATCAGCCTCAACCTGCTCTTCACGCAGGCTACGTGCTTTCATGTCCTCTTCAGCATGATCCATGGACGCACGCAACATCGACTCAACTTCATCATCAGTCAGTCCATATGAAGGCTTCACATCAACATGCGCTTCAGTACCACTGGTTTCTTCGCGCGCACTCACAGACAGCAAACCATCGGCATCGACCTGGAAGGTCACGCGTATGCGAGGTGCACCTGCAACCTGCGGCGGAAATCCGCGCAATTCGAAATGCGCCAGTGAACGACAGTCCGCCACAAGTTCACGCTCGCCCTGCACTACATGAATGGCCATGGCCGTCTGCCCGTCCTTGTAGGTCGTAAAATCCTGCGCACGGGTAACCGGTATCGGTGTATTGCGCTGGATAATCTTTTCCGAGAGACCACCCATGGTTTCGATACCCAGTGACAGTGGAATAACATCCAGCAGTAACATTTCATCATCGGCTTTATTGCCAACCAGCACGTCTGCCTGTAAAGCGGCACCCAGGGCCACCACCTTGTCAGGATCAATGCTCACCAGCGGATCGCATTCGAAGAATTCTCCTACCTGCTCACGGACATAAGGCACTCGTGTCGAGCCTCCCACCATGACTACTTCCCGTATCTCCTGCTTGTCTATACCGGCATCGCGTAATGCTCGACGACAGGACATCAGGGTTTTCCTGATCAACGGCTCGATCAGCGCGTTCATTTTTTCGCGTGAAAATTCACCTTGCCACTGAACATCACCAACACGAATATCTATGTTTGCTGTTTCTGCATCAGTCAGCGCTTCCTTTGCTTGGCGCGCAGATTGCATCAGCAGGCGCACCACTGAGGGCTCAGGGTTACTCGCCATACCCGCCTGCTGCATCACCCATTCGGCGATGGCATGGTCGAAGTCATCACCACCCAGCGCACTGTCGCCTCCGGTAGCAAGCACTTCAAACACACCCTTGTTCAAACGCAAGATTGAGATGTCAAAAGTACCACCACCCAGGTCGTATACCGCAATGACACCTTCATTACCGGTATCCAGGCCGTAAGCCACTGCAGCAGCCGTTGGTTCATTCAATAATCGCAAGACATTGATGCCCGCAATCGAAGCAGCATCCTTGGTTGCCTGTCTCTGCGCATCATCAAAGTAGGCAGGTACGGTTATTACTGCTCCAAGTAATTGATCACCAAGTGTAGTGACTGCCCTGGCCTGCAGGGTTTTCAGAATTTCTGCCGACACTTCTGTTGCGCTGACATCGCCACCGTTTGTACGTATACGTGGAACAGCCTGTTCCTGATCGACGAAAGTGTACGGCAGACTGTTACCCAACAACCTCAGATCTTCAACACCTCTGCCCATCAGGCGTTTGACTGAAAAAATCGTATTCATTGGATCTGTCATAGCATCTGCCAGCGCTTTGGCACCAACAGACACCCCATCAGCAGAATAATGCACGACCGAAGGCAAAATATGCTCGCCATTCTGATCCGGCAATGTATCTGCCTGGCCACTACGAACGGTCGCCACCAGTGAATTGGTGGTGCCAAGATCAATACCTACAGCCAGACGATGTTGATGTGGCGTCGTTGACTGTCCGGGTTCTGATATTTGCAGTAAAGCCATAATAGTTAGAACATCTCGTCTTCAATACTGGCAGCGAGATCATTAATTTCTTTTTTTGCTTTCATCATGAATTGCAATTTGCGTACTGCTTCTCGTGCAGCGTCCAGATCATCAGCCTCATACGCTTGTTCAAAATCATTCATTAAACCTGCCTGCCTTGCATTGACCTGTTTCAACATGGTATCCAGTTCATCCAGCGGATCCTGTTTACTGTGTATATATTCCAGCGCCTCGCGCATTTCCATCTGCTCCATTAAAAAAGAGGCATCCATAGTTGTTTCATTGTCCATTGTGAAGTTCTGGCCCTTGAGCTGTAACAGGTAAACAGCACGTTCGACCGGATCTTTTAGTGCGTGAAACGCCTGGTTAATCAGCGAGGTATGCTGCATGGACAACCTGCGCTCCTGTGAGCTTGCATTGGCAAACTTGTCTGGATGTACAGCTTTCTGCAGCTCACGGTAGCGATGTTGTACCTGCTCAAGATCAACATTGTAAGAAACAGGTACTTCGAATATTTCGAAATAATTTGCTGACAGGATATCCGTCATTGCTGGCAAGGTCGCAGGTGTTGTTAGAGAAGAAAAACTGGATGAAAAAATCAGAGTTTAAACGGTAAAACTCTCGCCACAACCACATTGCGCCTTTTCATTCGGGTTTGTAAATTTGAATCCCTCGTTCAGCCCTTCCTTGGTGAAGTCAACTTCAGTGCCATCGAGGTAAACAAGACTTTTCTTGTCGACAATGATTTTGACACCATGGTCCTCAAATACTTCATCTTCAGTATTCAGCTCATCAACGAATTCCATAACATAGGCCATGCCCGAACAACCGGTAGTTTTAACACCCAGGCGCAAACCAACACCCTTGCCTCGATTAGCAAGAAATTCGTTTACCCGGTCAGCCGCTGTTTGAGTCAGTGTGATTGCCATAATGATTTCCGATCAGGATGCTTTCTGTTTGTAATCTTCAATTGCCGCGTTGATTGCATCTTCAGCCAGCACAGAGCAATGGATTTTAACAGGTGGCAATGCCAGCTCTTCTGCTATCTGCGTATTCTTGATCGCCCTGGCTTCGTCCAGTGTCTTGCCCTTAACCCATTCTGTTAATAATGAACTTGAAGCGATTGCACTACCACAGCCATAGGTTTTAAAAACTGCATCTTCTATAACACCATTGTCACCCACTTTAATCTGCAGCTTCATTACATCGCCGCAGGCAGGAGCACCTACCATACCGGTACCTACATTATCTTCTTCTTTATCAAAAGAACCGACATTACGCGGGTTCTCATAATGATCCAGTACTTTTTCACTATATGCCATTTCGTTATACCTCTAGATATTCAGATACTGACTCTGGTCAATGTCGCTTAATGTGCAGCCCACTCAATTGAATCCAGGTCGATACCTTCTTTATACATATCCCACAAGGGTGACAGTTCGCGCAGCTTGCTTACCGCTTCACGCACATGCTCAATCGTAAAATCAATATCCTTTTCTGTGGTAAAGCGACCAATTGAGAAGCGAATTGAACTGTGTGCCAGCTCATCATTTCTTCCAAGCGCTCTTAGAACATAACTGGGCTCCAGGGATGCCGATGTGCAGGCGCTTCCGGATGAGATGGCAAGATCTTTCAATGCCATCAACAGGCTTTCACCCTCAACAAAATTAAAACTGATGTTGATATTGCCCGCGATACGCTGATCGATGTCACCGTTCACATACACTTCTTCCATATCCTTGAGACCATCTAAAAGACGGTTTCTCAAAGTCATGATTCTTGCATTCTCGGCTTCCATTTCTTCGCCTGCGATCCTGAATGCCTCACCCATACCAACGATCTGGTGGGTTGCCAGCGTACCGGAGCGCATACCACGCTCATGACCACCACCGTGCATCTGGGCTTCCAGTCTTACACGAGGTTTCCTCTGTACATACAGGGCACCGACGCCTTTCGGGCCATAAATCTTGTGTGCAGAAAAACTCATCAGGTCAACCTTGAGTTCACTCAGGTTGATGGGGATCTTGCCGACACTTTGAGCGGCATCAACATGGAAAATTATTTTTCGATCGCGACACAATTCACCAATGGCCGCGATGTCCTGAATCACACCAATCTCGTTATTGACGTGCATGATCGATACGATGAGCGTGTCATCTCTGAGCGCTGCTTCAAGCTTGTTGATGTCGACAAGACCATTTGGCTCGGGATCGAGATAGGTTACTTCATAACCTTCACGTTCCAGCTGACGACAGGTGTCGAGTACAGCCTTGTGTTCGGTCTTGCAGGTAACGATGTGATTACCTTTCTTTTTGTTGAAATGCGCAACACCCTTGATTGCCAGATTGTTTGATTCTGTTGCGCCTGATGTGAATACGATTTCTTTAGGATTTGCGCCAACCAGTAGTGCGATGTTTTTACGTGCTTCTTCCACCGCGGCTTCCGCATCCCAGCCAAATGCATGGCTGCGCGAGGCTGGGTTACCAAAAACACCGTCAGGTGTTAGATACTGGCACATTAATTCGGCAACACGCGGATCAACCGGTGTTGTTGCTGAGTAATCGAGGTATATAGGATGTTTGTCATTCATAGCTTGACTCACGTTTTCTGTCTATTAAACATTTGCAGCCATCATTACCGATGACGTGCTCATTTTCATAATCTCTGTCAACGCACTTAGCAGTTTCGTTACATCAGCACTGGTATTGTCTTTGCCAAAGCTGACACGCACTGCGCTCAATGCCAGGTCTTCTGGCACCCCCATGGCTTTCAGCACATGGCTGGGTTCAGTCTTGCCACTGGTGCATGCTGATCCGCTCGAGACAGCAATTCCCATGCGATCCAGTTGCATCAACAGCGTTTCACCATCAAATCCTTTGACACCGAACTGCAACGTATTCGGCAAACGCTCTACTTCCTGTGCAAAAACCGTGATCGCCGGCATCGTTGCCAGACCCTGTTCCAGTTTTGTGCGTAACTCAAGCACATGACTGGCTCGTGCTGACATCTCCTTATGTGCGAGTTCTGCTGCAGCTCCAAAGCCTGCAATCGCAGCGACATTTTCCGTTCCTGCCCTGAGCTTGCGCTCCTGTGAACCGCCGGTTAACAGCGGCTTCAGGGGCAGCCGTTTATCGACTACCAGCGCACCCGCACCCATAGGGCCGTAAATTTTGTGTGCCGACAATGTCATTGCATTGACGCCGGTTTTCGCAAAGCTGAAATCAATCTTTCCAGCAGCCTGCGACGCGTCTGTATGAAACCAGATGTCACGACCGCCGAGGGCTGATACCAGCTCAGCAATATCCTGTATCACACCGGTCTCATTATTGGCTGCCATCACCGATACCAGCCGCGTATCTGCTTTGATAGCCTGTTCCAGTGTCTCTGCTGTGACTTTCCCTTCATTTGTAACGGTGATGTAATCAACCGCACAGTCATCAGCCAGATTTTCTGCGGGCTCGAGCAGTGACATATGCTCGATGGCGCTAACAGCCATGCGCCTGACCTGCCCCGAGGCCACCATTCCCTGGATAAGCAGATTGTTGGCTTCAGTGCCACCACTGGTGAAGATCACTTCCTCAGGGTGCGCATCGACCAGCTGTGCTACCTGCTCTCTCGCTTTTTCAATAACATCCTTTTGTAATCTGCCGTAGCGATGCAGGCTCGACGGGTTTCCGATTCCCGACTGAAGTATTGGCAACATGGCCTGCACCACTTCATCGTGCAAAGGCGTTGTCGCGTTGTGGTCCAGGAAAACAGCCATGCCAGTTAAGCGGCGTTTGTCTGAACCTGATCCTGCCTGATTGAAACTTCCTGTACTTTTTCATTAGCCATCATTTCAGCCAGCGATATACCATCGAGGAAACTTCTGATTTCATTGCTCAGTTCATTCCACAAATCGTGAGTCAGGCACTGGTAATCACCCTGGCACGAGCTGGCATCATCACACCCAGCCACCTGGCAGCTCTCATCAACCGCAATGATGATGTCAGAGACACTGATTTCATCGGCCACACGGTTGAGGCTGTATCCACCACCCGGTCCACGGGTACTTTTGACGACGCCGTTTCGACGCAATCGTGCAAACAACTGTTCAAGATAGGACAGAGAGATACCCTGTCTTTCAGAGATGGCAGCCAGTGAAACCGGGCCTTTTTCCTGGTGGAATGCCAGATCCAGTACTGCTGCTGTCTCTTATACACATCTCCGAGCCCACGAGACAAACATCACAATCTCGTATTGCGTCTTAGGCGGTGAAAAGGGGGGGGGGGGGGGGGGGGGGGGGGGGGGGGGG
>JARFRD010000119.1 GCA_029287435.1 Gammaproteobacteria bacterium | reverse complement strand
AGGGAGAGATCTCCCAGGCACCCTCATAATGTTCAGGAGATCTCTCCCTGCGGTCGAGACGACAAGGCAAATGAGTAACACCTAAAAAACTCTGCGTCTCCGCGCCTCTGCGGTAAAAAATAAAAAAATCTTTGCGCCCTTTACGCCTTTGCGGTGAACCTAAACCGTCTGGTAATACAGGTTTTGAGGATGATTAGACTGGGCAAAGAAGAACCAGCGTTCGGCAATCAGTCCGGCATACTGCACGATAAACGCCAGCAGCAATACATTCGCCAACTGGGAACCGAGTCCGATTGATAGCAGCACAATCGGTACCGGAAATACGAGAACCAGAAATACCCATTTCACGGCCTGGAATATCATCGCAGGTGCACCGTGAAAATACTCACGCGTGTTGAATGAATCCGCCATAAAACCACGCGATTTTTGTTCGATATTGGCATGACGAATACCAATGGCCGAGCTCATCGTGGACTTGTGCTTGATACGTGCATTGCGAAACAGAGAGGCGCTGCGTGAAATCAGGGCGACGACCGTGATAATTATCGACCAGGCACCATAGAAAGCCACCAGTTCAGAGCCAATGTAAGCCGCAAATGCTGTTGCCAGGGTAAAGCCGGAAGCACCACCTAGCAATGTGTAGTTCACCACGGTGAGCGGCGTGGCCCACTCCTGCAGAAACTTGATAGCAGCATAGATCATGCCGGTACAGAAAAACAGGGTGAATGCGAGCACTGTGTTGACCGCACCTACCAGCAACGACAGATCAACCGTAATCGTACCACTGAAACTGAATAAAACCGGGTTAAGCTCAAAATAGTGAATCAGGCCGTAGATGGCCGTCATCCCCATGAATGCCGGCAACACGATGACTTCTCGTGAAAGCCATGAAGTACGCCACTGCGCTGCCGAGCGCCAGGCACGCTCGGGACGACCCAGATGAAAAAAAGATGCCACCAGGCCACCGAACAGAAATACCAGGGCGAGCAGACTACCCAGTCCATAGAAGTCGTGTGAGTCCTGCACGGGTAATACATTCACAACTGAATACAGTTGCCCCGTGTACAGCGCAAGGAATAGTCCCTGGCCAACACCAATCAGGGTCGTAAGAAAAATGACTGAAAACGCGGGATGCATTGATTCAACTCCACATATAAAAACTATTTACTCTCGCAAACGTGCAAAGAGCGCAAAGGTTAATTGTTTATTTACCGCAGAGGCGCGGAGACGCAGAGTTTTTAGGTGTTACTCATTTACTTTGTCATTTCGACCGCAGGGAGAAATCTCCATAGCGTTCTCATGATGTTCAGGAGATTTCTCCCTGCGGTCGAAATGACACATCTGCTATATCTCTGCGGTTAATTATCTTTTCTTTGCGAACTTTGCGCCTCTGCGAGATTTATTAATTTAATCCTTAACTACCAGCTCATGACATCGTCGAGTGTCTGTTCATCGGAATCCGGCATCGGCAACTGACGTTCCTTCTTCAGCGGATTATCAACACGCACCAGCTCATCTTCATGAATCGTAATACTGGTCTTGCGTCTTGGCAGATAATGATTGGCCGGACTGGTACCCCATTCAGGCATCAGCTGATAACCACCGTTTTCGCGAATCGCTATCGATACATTTGAGTCTGAATCGTTTACGTCACCAAACAGGCGTGCACTGGTTGGGCATGCCAACACGCAGGAAGGCTTGCGCTCGGATTCCGGCAATGATTCGTTATAAATACGATCCACACACAAGGTACACTTCTTCATTACCTTCTGGTTTTCATCGAGCTCGCGTGCACCGTACGGGCAGGCCCAGGAACAATACTTGCAGCCAATGCACTTGTCGTAATCAACCAGTACAATGCCATCTTCCTTGCGCTTGTAGCTCGCACCTGTGGGACATACCGGGACACAGGGCGGGTCTTCGCAGTGCAGGCAGCTCTTGGGAAAATGCACCGTTTCCGTGTTCGGGTATTCACCGATTTCAAAAGTCTGCACGCGGTTGAAAAAGGTGCCGGTCGGATCAGCATCGTAGGGATTCATGTCAGACATAAAGCCGGCTGTACCCGATGTATTCCATTCCTTACAGCTGGTCACACAGGCATGGCAACCAACACATACATTAAGATCTATCACAAGCGCCAGTTGTTTGTTCATGACTTGGCTCCTTTATTACCCCAGTTCATGCGACCCGCAAAATACTTCAGCCACCTGGTACGTGAGCGGGTTTCACACTGCCCCGGTACACAGGAGACAGTGTCGAACTGCGGCCAGCTTTCTTCAGGTTCATCAGCAGCGGCCGGATAAATGCGTACACGGACGTCATACCAGCCTGCCTGCCCAGATATCGGATCCGAGTTCGACAGGTGCTCACCAGGCTCAGCTCTCGGCAATTCCTCGCTGATCAGGTGATTCAGCAGGAAACCTTTCTTCGATTCATTCGCCTTGCCGTCGAGACCCCATGCGCCTGATGCTTTACCAATAGCATTCCAGGTCCATACTGTGCCAGGCTCGACAGCATTGGAATAACGACACAGACAACGCACCTTGCCATGCATGGATTCAACCCACATCCAGCTATCGTCTTCGATACCGGCAGCAGCGGCCGTAACCGGATTAACATGCAGATAGTTATGCGCATGGATCTGGCGCAACCAGGCGTTCTGTGAATCCCAGGAGTGGTACATCGCCATGGGACGCTGCGTGATTGCATTCAACGGGTACTTCAACAGGTCTGTGCGCTGCGCTTCCAGTGTTTCCGAGAAAAACGGCAATGGATCAAAGTGTGTTTCGATGCGTTCGCGTAAGTGCTCAGGTGGCTGCTTGCCGA
>JARFRD010000106.1 GCA_029287435.1 Gammaproteobacteria bacterium | reverse complement strand
GTCGAAAGCAGACCTTCATCTACAATAACTACTAACTAATGTACTGCTTCATCGTATCTTCATCGATGACTGTTACACCCAGCTTTTCGGCCTTGGCAAGTTTAGAGCCCGCCTTTTCACCCGCAAGCAGATAATCCGTTTTTGCTGAAACACTGCCGCTAACTTTTGCACCTGCAGCAAGTAACATAGCTTTTGCTTCATCACGACTCATGGAAGGCAACGTACCCGTGATGACAAAAGTCTTGCCTGCAACTCTGGAACTGGTTGTCTTTGGTTTCAGCTGTTGCTGAATCTCAACATGTTTGAGCAGTTGCCTGATCACATCCTGGTTATGCTTCTGCGCAAAAAAATGAACAATGTGCTTGGCCACAATCGGGCCAATGTCCTGGACTTCCTGTAACTGCTCTTCTGACGCTGCGGCGATGCCCTCAAGGTCAGCATATTCAGTTGCCAGGTTGAGTGCCGTTGCCTCACCCACTTCGCGTATACCTAATGCATAGATAAACTTCGCCAGTGTTGGTTTGGCGCTTTTTGCGATGGCATCGACCAGGTTCTGTGCTGACTTGTCAGCCATGCGTTCCATAGCCGCAATTTTGTCTTTCTCGAGTTCAAACAAATCTGCGACACTGTGAATCATGTCGTTTTCGACCATCTGCTCGACCAGCTTGTCGCCAAGGCCATCGATATCCATCGCCTTGCGCGACGCAAAATGCTTGATCGCTTCGGCGCGTTGCGCCTTGCAGAACAGGCCACCGGTACAGCGCGCTACCGCCTCACCTTCGATACGTTCGATATCGGAGCCACATACTGGACAGGCGTTGGGCAACTTGATCTTGCGTGTGCCCTTCTTGCGCGTATTGGGCACGACTTTCACCACTTCGGGAATCACATCACCCGCGCGTCGAATGAAAACCTGGTCACCCACACGCACATCCTTGCGTTCAATCTCATCCATGTTGTGCAAGGTAGCGTTGCTGACAGTTACACCACCAACGAATACCGGTTCAAGACGTGCCACCGGCGTTATTGCCCCGGTACGGCCCACCTGGAAATCCACCTGGGTAATCGTGGTGATCTCTTCCTGCGCCGGGAATTTATGCGCAATGGCCCAGCGTGGTGCGCGCGCGACAAAGCCCAGATCCCGTTGCAGTTGTAATCGATTGACCTTGTAGACAACACCGTCGATATCATAAGGAAGGTCATCACGCTGTTTCTGTATCTTCTCGTAATAATCGATACAGTCTTTAACGCCTTTGAGTAATTCGGTCTCCGGACAAACGGGTAAACTCCATGCTGCTAACTGTTTTAATATTTCATTCTGGGTTTGTGGCAGCTCACCATCTTCAACGGCACCTGTCGAGTAACAGTACATCGCCAGGGGGCGGCTGGCTGTTATCTTCGGGTCGAGCTGCCTGATACTTCCGGCTGCAGCATTACGCGGATTGGCGAATGTTTTCTCGCCTTTCTCCAGCGCGCGTTTATTTAACTGGTTAAAGCCTGCTTTCGGCATAAATACTTCACCGCGCACTTCCAACAGACGTGGAATACCCTTGCCATGCAGTCTCAATGGTACTGATGGTATGGTACGAATATTCTGTGTGACATCCTCTCCGGTGGTCCCGTCTCCGCGTGTGGCCGCCTGCACCAGCAAGCCTTGTTCATAAACAAGGCTGATTGCCAGCCCGTCGAGCTTTGGCTCGGCATTGAATTCAAGTGGATCTTTACTGCCAAGTCGATCGCTGACGCGATTGGCAAAAGCTTCAAGTTCTTCTTCACTGAACACATTGTCCAGTGACAGCATAGGGATGCGGTGGGTGACCTGGGAGAAGGCCTTGAGTGGTTCAGCACCAACACGTTGTGTGGGTGAATCCGGTGTAATCAGTTGCGGGAATTGTTGTTCGATTTGCTGCAGTTCACGATACAGCCGGTCATATTCACTATCCGGGATCTCGGGGTTATCGAGTACGTAGTATGCGTGTGAATGGTGATCAAGTTGCTCGTGCAACTCTTCACTCCGTTTTTTCGCACGGTTTAGCTCAGCGTTATTAGACTTACCTGCCATCGAATGAAGCTACGAGATCGCGATACTCATCAGCTATCGATTCTGTCAGCGGCTGGCGGTATTTATCACACAGCCTGGCTTCGAGTGTTTCAGAAATACGGTAAGCCGTCTGCAGCATGTCGGTAAAAGCCGCTGATGGATTTCTGGGTCCGGGTAGTTGCATAAACAGACTAATACCCGGTGTTTTAAGTTCGTGCATCGTGGTCGGATCGAAACTTCCCGGCTTGATCATATTAACCACGCTGAATACCGATTGTTGGTTGTCATCGAGGCGATGATAGATATTCATATCACCGAATACCATGTTATTGGCATGCAAGACGCTGTTGATGCTTTTACCTGGCAGGTTAGCGCCTTCACGCGCCAGTATGTTCAAAACGATAACAGCTTCATCAGGCGCTTCCTGTTTAGCAGGCGCCGGTTTAACTTCTTCTACTGGTACTGGCTCTTCGATTACATCGTGTTCAACGGCCGCTTCTTTATACGCAGGTTCATCTTCAGCTATGTATTGAGCACCTGATGGTTCCTCGTTGTGATCATCGTAGGGACTATCATAATCGGGCTCATGATCGCGAGCCACGATACGTACTTCACCGACACCTTCGTCAAGATCATCCCAGTTATCAGTACTGATATCAGGCATATCTTCGATGTCTTCATAGTCGTAGTAATCATCGGCCTTCCTCTTTTTCTTGCTGATGGAGTAGACGATGAAAACGAAGAAAACACCAACGACCAGCAGTATCCAGCGTAGATTATCCATTGCAACTCGCCGATAGGGTCAGACAGCAGCCATGGTCGCGGCTTCGGCAACATCGACGGAAACAAGACGCGAGACGCCGGCTTCACGCATGGTGACACCGCTGAGTTGCTCTGACATTTCCATTGTTGTTTTGTTATGGGTGATATAGATGAACTGTACGGCTTCCGACATTTCTTTCACCAGGTTACAGAAGCGGCCTACGTTAGCTTCATCAAGTGGTGCATCAACCTCATCAAGGATGCAGAAAGGAGCGGGATTGAGTTCAAAAATCGAGAATACCAGCGCAACCGCTGTCAGCGCTTTTTCACCGCCCGACATCAGGTGAATATTGGTAATGCGCTTGCCTGGTGGTCGTGCCATGACCGTTATGCCGGTATTCAACAGGTCGTCGTCGGTCATCTCCAGGTAAGCCGCACCGCCGCCGAACAGGCTGGGGAATTTCTCCTTGAGCCTGCTATTAACGCTGTCGTAGGTTTCCTTGAAACGATGACGCGTTTCCTTGTCGATTTTGGCAATAGCCGCTTCCAGTGTTTCCAGGGCTGAAGTCACATCGGCATGCTGTTCATCAAGATATTTCTTGCGTTCCTGCTCCTCCTTGTACTCATCAATAGCTGCGAGGTTAATCGGACCAAGGCGCGAGATACGCTGTGCAATGTGCGCGACTTTTTCATTCCAGTCAGCACTGGTGGCACCCTCTTCCAGTGTATTCAACAGGTCTTCGGCTTTCTGGCCGATTTCATCCAGCTGCTCGATGACCGTTTTACTGCGAACGCGCAATTCCTGGCTATCCAGTTTCATTTGCTCAAGCGAACTGCGCACATCCTGGCCACGTTGTTCGTGCTCGGCCCTGTCATTTTCGAGCTGGCGTAGTTCGTGAGTGATGGTTTCGAGTTTCCTGCGCGCTTCAGCGAGCAGCTGCTCGGACTCGAGGCGATTTTCCAGCAGCTCTTTTAACTGCTTCTCGAGTCGTTCCACGGGCTCATTGGATTTTTCCAGCACCTCTGCAAGCCCATCTTTACGTTGCTGTTGCGCAGCCTGATCATGCTGCAAGCGTTCGATATTGGATTCAATGCTTTGTTTACGTGCGTTCATGCCCTCGATACGCACGGCAAGCTCCTGCGCACGTTCACGCTGATGTTGTAATGATGCGCGGTATTGCTGAACCAGCTCACGCATATCGTCACGCTGAGATGACAAGGTTTCACGTTTATCCGCTAATTCTTCCAGTACCGATTGTGATTCATCACGACGCGTTATCGCTGTCTTCATCGCGCTGTTATCGGACTCCAGCTGGCGTTCAATTTCTGCCGCTTCCTGTGCCAGGTTCTGTCCATGTCGGCTAACGTGTTCTTTTCGGGTCTTGTGTGCATTGATACGTGACTGCACGTCGTTGATTTCAGCATGCTTGGTGTTAAGTACGTTCTGTATCTCTTCACGTTTTTGCTCATGCGCGTTGAGCTCATCACGCTTTGACTCAACCTTCGCGGTTAGCTCTTCAGCTGTTTTTTCAAGATCAACCAGTTGCTGCTTGAGATCTCGAATATCGTGTTCACGTGCGAGCACACCCTGCTTTGCTTCCTTGTCACGCGAAATACGTAGCCAGTTCTTACCTACCCAGATGCCGTCCTGCGTAATAATACTTTCACCTTTTGACAGAGACGAGCGCATCGATAAAGCCTGGTCCAGGTCATCAGCTATACGAATGCCTGTGATGAACTGATCCAGTTCAACTGATGATTTGACCTTGTCGAGCAACATACCGGCAGATAAAGCATCGTTAGCAGATTCTGCACCTGCCTCAATCAATGAAAGATTACTCTTGTCGAGCTCATCCAGTGTACCGCTGAGGCTATCGATCTGGTCAACGCAGACGGCTTCGAGCGTATCGCCGAGCACGGTTTCGACAGCCTTTTCCCAGCCTGATTCCACATCGAGCATCTGGGCAAAACGCTGCTTGCCAACCAGGCCCTGTTTTTCCAGCCACTGGTTGACCGGGCGGTCTTCTTTACCCAGAGCCGCTTTCTGCAGGGCTTCCAGCGATGACAGCCGGCCCTGATGCTGGTGAATGTGACGGCGATGGTCTGCGGATTGCTGTTCGCTTTGAACGATTTGCTCACGGGTATCGCGAATTAATGAAAGAACCTGGCCGAGCTGGTTTTCCTGTTCGGATTTTTCCTGCTCAAAAGCTTCCATCTGCTGTTGCAGTTCGGCAATCTTTTCATCCAGGTTTTCACCACTCAGCGCTTCCTGCTCATGTTCGATACGTTTGAGGCGCTGGTTCAGCTGATCGAGATGGCGTTCGAGCTGTTCGATACGCGATGTTTCTACCTGAGCCTGCTGGGTGGCCTCGGAATACTGTTTGTTGAAATCATCCCAGGTCTGCTGCCAGTCGTGCATATCCTGCTCGGCTTCATGATACTGCTCGGAAATGACAGTTTCCTGTTTCCGGGTTTCTTCCAACTGCGGCGTATCCTGCTGCAGTTGTTTGGCCAGTTCGTCGATACTGATGTGTTCCTGCTCGAGCGTGTGCCGAATTTCGTTAAGCGTCTCCTGGATCTGCTCCATGTCCGTTTTCTGGCGCTGCTGCAAATCCTGCTGGTGCTTGATGTTTTGCTCGACGCCGGAAATCTCGGCGCCAAGACTGTAGTACTGGCCCTGCACCGTGTTCAGATGATCATTGGCTTCATCGTGCTGCTGACGATGAGACTCGATTTTGGACTCGATGGTATGCTGTTCGGTCACAACCTTTTCCAGTTGTGCCTCTGCCTGCTTGATCTGCTGATCACGACCATCCAGTTCGTGCTTGAGTTCACGCCAGCGTAATGCCAGCTGCTCCGCCTTGTACTGGCGCTCTTCAGCCTTGAACTCTTTATAGCGTTCTGCGGCCCTGCTCTGGCGCTGCAGCCTGGCGAGCTGCTTGTCGATTTCTTCGCGCAGGTCATCGAGGCGTGCCAGGTTGTCGCGTGTATGGCGTATGCGGTTTGAGGTTTCCTTGCGGCGTTCCTTGTACTTGGAAATACCGGCGGCCTCTTCGATATAGACACGCATCTCTTCGGGCTTGGCTTCGATCAGTCGCGAGATCATGCCCTGCTCGATGATCGCATAGCTGCGTGGACCCAGACCGGTACCCAGGAACAGGTCGGCAATATCACGACGACGGCAACGCGTGTTGTTGAGGTAATACTTGGATGTGCCATCACGGGTTACGGCACGCTTGACCGAGATTTCGTTGTACTTGGCATAAGGCCCGGGTGCAGTACCGTCGCTGTTATCGAACATCAGTTCGACCGATGCCATGCCCACCGGTTTGCGCCCCGACGAACCATTGAAGATAACGTCTTCCATGGAACTGCCGCGCAAATGCTTGGCTGATGATTCACCCATCACCCAGCGTACCGCATCGATTACATTGGACTTACCGCAGCCGTTGGGACCGACGATTCCGGTCAGATTACCGGGCAATTTGAGGGAAGTTGGATCTACAAATGATTTAAAGCCGGCCAGCTTAATCTTACTCAGGCGCATGAATTACCTTGCGTGGATTATCGTTATAATTTGGCGATTAGTATACATGAGCGCCCATGAAAATCGACAGGGAAATCTACCAAATTGGTGCGTATAATTGCGTTTTTTTCACGCCCGCCCCGGGGCCTTTTAATTAGCAGGTTTTACTATGCCGAGTGAGCCATCAAAAGAGCTGGAAGTCTTTGATAATCCACAAGTTGAAACAGATTACACCATCCGTATCGAGATGCCCGAATTTACCTGTCTCTGCCCCAAAACCGGGCAGCCGGATTTCGCCACACTGTACCTAGAATATGTGCCAGATTTAGCCTGTATCGAGCTGAAATCTTTGAAGATGTACGTGTGGTCTTTTCGCGATGAAGGCGCCTTTCACGAGGCCGTTACCAACCGAATACTGGATGACATGGTCAAAGCCTGTTCACCAAGATTTATGCGCCTGACTGCAGAATTCGGTGTGCGCGGCGGCATCTACACCACGGTCGTCGCCGAACATAAAAAAGAAGGCTGGGAATCGTCTCTGCCTGTGGAGCTTCCCTGATCAGGCGCTCGTCCTGAGCTTGTCGAAGGACAGTATCGTGGCCCTTTCGGACAACTACTTCCTCGGCATCGACCTCGGCACATCCGGTGTCCGCGGCAGCGTTATCGATAACGAGGGAATCGAACGAGCCCATGCGAAAATAGCGTTCCCCCACAACCAGCAAGCTGAAGACTGGCACCGGGGCACATTCGACATCATCCGCCGGCTATGTAGCCAGGTCGAGGCTGCGCGCATTCGCGCTATTGCTGTCGACGGCACCTCCAGTACGGTCATGCTGTGCAGTGACGATGGCACACCGCGCACACCTGCACTGATGTACAACGATCTGCGCTGTAGCTTAGAAGCCGAAACCATTAAATCGCATGCACCTGAAGACAGTGCTGCCCAGGGCGCCGCTTCATCACTGGCCAAGGTATTACACCTGCTCAAGCAGGTGAGCCATGTCCGCGCCCAACGCATCTGCCACCAGGCTGACTGGGTAGCAGGCCTGCTCTGTGGCCGCTTTGACATCAGTGACGAAAATAACTGCCTCAAGCTTGGTTATGATCCTGTCGCACGTTGCTGGCCGGACTGGCTAACCATCCTCGGTATCGACGATACCATGCTGCCCTCGGTGTACCCGCCCGGTAGTGTAATCGCACCCGTACTTGAATCAGTTTCAGCAGAAACCGGGCTACCCGCAAACTGCAAGGTGGTTGCCGGTACCACCGACAGCATTGCCGCCTTCATCGCCACAGGTGCAAATGAAGTGGGTGATGCCGTGACCTCGCTCGGCAGCAGCCTGGTGTTGAAGCTGTTGTCGGACAAGCCGGTTTATTCGAGCAAACTGGGTGTCTACAGCCATCGCCTTGGCGATGCATGGCTGGCCGGTGGCGCCTCCAACAGTGGCGGCGGTGTGTTGCTTAAATATTTTTCAAAAAAACAGCTGGATGCACTCACCCCCGAGCTTGACCCGGATACACCGACCGGGCTGGATTACTACCCGCTGGTCACAAGCGGGGAGCGCTTTCCCCTGAATGATGCAAGCCTGGAACCGAGACTGGAACCTCGCCCGGATAACGATGTCACTTTCCTGCAGGGCATGCTCGAGGGCATGGCTGATATTGAAGCCTCAGGTTATATAGCGCTCGCTGAACTGGGTGCGCCTGCAGCCAGAAAAGTTTATACAGCCGGCGGCGGCAGCGTGAACCCTGCATGGCGTAAAATACGCGAACAGAAACTTGGAATACCCGTGGTTAGCGCTGAGCATACTGAAGCCAGTTACGGTACCGCCCTGCTGGCGATGCGCGGGTATGAACAAGTGATAAGTGAAAAGTTGTAAGAAAAAAGACAGGGGTTTATTTGTGGTTAGTTATGTAAAAGGGTTGAACGATTGTTTGAGTGGTTTTGGCCTGATTTTTAAATCAGGTATTCGTCGTTATGTGGTTGTACCGCTATTGATTAACACGGCGTTGTTCGCAGCCGCGATTTATTACCTGAGCCAGCAGATGGATGTGTGGATGGCACAACTGTTACCGGGATGGCTTTCATTTCTCGAATGGCTGATCTGGCCACTGTTCGCGTTAACTATTTTATTAATTGTCTTTTTCACATTCACCCTGGTGGCCAACCTGATATCAGCCCCCTTCAACAGTTTGTTATCTGCGAGTGTTGAACAAAAGCTCACCGGCTCAAAACCACAAAACATGGTTGAAGAATCCTTCATGAAAACAACCGTGCGTACCGTCGGCGCTGAAATACGTAAAACGTTTTACTTCCTGAAATGGCTGATTCCGCTGGTACTGCTCACTATCATCCCGGGCCTGAACGTACTGTCACCCTTCGCCTGGTTCCTGTTTGCTGCCTGGTCACTCTCACTGGAATACATGGATGCACCTCTCGGCAACCGTGGCATGCTGTTCGAAGAGATACGTGAGTACAACCGCAAACACCGCTTGCGTTCGCTTGGCCTGGGTACTGGCGTTTTTTTTATGACCACCATTCCGCTACTGAACTTCCTTGCCATGCCGGTTGCTATCTGCGCAGCAACCAAACTCACGGTAAGGACATCTGCGGCCAGCGGTTATTCTAGCGGTAGTGCATGATGGAAAATCGCGTTACCGAGCTTGAAATCCGCTTGACCCACCTTGAAGACACCATTGATGTGTTGAATCGGATGGTCATCGAGCAACATGATCTGATCGATCAACTGCAGCTACAGATCACGATTCTGGAGAAAAAACTCAAGGCAGTTTCAGAGTCCAATATCGCGCACGAAAAAGACGAAACACCACCACCGCATTATTAACTCAAACAATACTGAGCTCTTTCAGCGCATTCCTGTTATGGATAGTGATGATGTTACCGTCGATACTCAACACACCCTTATCCCGCAGGCGCCTGGTGATGCGCGAAAACGTTTCGGGCTTAACGGATAACCTCGCCGCAATAACGCTTTTAGGAATATCGAGTTCATAGCTCTCCTTGTCTTCCGGCGTGTTGTGCAACAAGTAGGATGCAATACGGCAGGTTCCGGAATGTAATGTGAGTGTATCAATTTCATTGATCAACTGGTGCAGACGAAAACTCATGTCTCCCAGCAACTTCATGCAGGTATCAACAG
This sequence comes from Gammaproteobacteria bacterium, assembly GCA_029287435.1. Classification (GTDB taxonomy): domain Bacteria; phylum Pseudomonadota; class Gammaproteobacteria; order SZUA-229; family SZUA-229; genus JABDQW01. The sequence continues at coordinate 7,557 of JARFRD010000106.1, read as the reverse complement.
AGCCCGACAACATATCTTTGAACGTTTTTGTGTGGATAGCGATCAGGTCAGTTTGGGTTAGCGCCGAGGCATTGACCGGGTAATGCGGATGGTCCATGAACATCAGAGCTTCAGCAAACACCTCGCCTGACTTTATTATTTCGATAATCTTTTCCTGGCCATCTGGCGAGACACGGTAGAGCTTCAGCTTGCCACTGTGCACCATATAGAAATAATTAACGTCATCACCCTGTGAAAACAGGCGCTGCCCTTCCTTGAGTTTTATGATTTTGCAATGATTGCAAATGCGATCTATTTGATTATCGGTGAGACTGGTGAACAGGTGGGATTGTTTTAACGAATTTATTATTGACTGCTTATGATCGTTCAATTCTCAGGTCTCGAATTAAGTGATATCGAAGTGCTATTTACGATATTTGGATTATTTGCATTGGCCGACCGAACCGGATCTGCAGCGTTTATATTGAACCCAGGTAGCATCACTCAAGACAGCTTCTTCAAACACCGCGTCATCGATGGTCGCGTTGCGCAATGATGCCTTGGTCATGTCTGCACCGGTGAAATTTGCTTCCCTGAGATGCGCCTTATCGAGTACGGCGTGATCCATCGTCGCCCCCTTAAAGCTTGCAAGTTCGGCATCCGCTTCACTCAGTGATGCTGATTTAAGATTGGTATTCGAAAAATTACTCTCGATGATCTTCGCACGCTCGAGCCTGGCGCCCTCCAGGTTGGCATCCGTAAGGTTTGCCCTGCTCAGGTCGGCCTCATAGAAATTGACACGGCGCATTCGGGCCCCGGTGAAACTGGCCGATTTCAGTTTAGCCCGACTGAGACTGGCATCGTCGAGAATGGTTTTATTAAAACTTGCACCTTCACCATCAACAGCGACAAGACGTACGCTAATCATGCGTGCGCCATCAAAATTTGCCTTAGCAATTTTGGAGAAATTAAGATCGGCATGTGATAACCGGCTATTCGAGAAATTGGCTTCCCTGAGATCAGCACGCGTTAATATCGCACCACTCAGATCCAGACCACTCAGGTCGACACCGCGTTTGTCACAGCCGATCCAGTTAACCTTGGGCGCGGGTTCATCTGAACAGGCGGCCTGTACTGGAACCGGTCCAGTTCCACTACCGATTATCAGCGCCGCTGCTATCGCTTGAAATGCTCGTTTTGTCAGATAATTCATGCTTTTTATGACCAGATTGACTAAAATTCCTGATGAACTGCGCTCAAAACTCCAATTGATTCCTCTCATATAATCAGGAACTTATAAGAATGATAACAAACTTGGCAAAGTTTGGGCTGCTGTTTGCAATTCTCGATTGCGCGAGCAGCTATGCATTCGCAGAAGAAAGGATTCTGCCAGTACTCGATGAGCCGATTCAACCCATTCCTTTCGATAGCAGCCTCGACCCCGCAAAAGTCGCTCTCGGTGAGGCTCTGTTCAATGATCCCCGCCTGTCGAAAAATAACAGCCTTTCCTGTGCCAGCTGTCACATACTTGAAGCGGGTGGTGACGATAACATGACTATCGGGACAACCATCAATGGTGTTCCACATGTTATTAATACTCCCACAGTATTCAATGCCCGCTATAATTTCCGCCAGCACTGGAATGGCGCTGCAGAATCCCTGCCCGAGCAGGTCGACCTGGTATTACGCAATCACATGGAAGCAGGTTCCAACTGGAACGAGCTACTAACCAAGCTCAGTCAGGATGCGGTGCTCGTATCATCTTTTAACGAGATTTATGCAGAAGGGTTAACCAGGGAAAACTACCTTGACGCTTTGAATACCTTCGAGAGATCACTGATTACTCCCAACTCCCGCTTTGACCAGTACCTGCTGGGCAATAAGGCAGCTATTACGGAAGACGAGAAAAAAGGTTATGAACGCTTCAAGGAATACGGCTGTATCTCATGCCACCAGGGTATAAATATCGGTGGCAACCTGTTTCAAAAATTCGGCCTGTTTTACGATTATTTCGCCGAGCGCGGTAATATCACCACCGCTGACTATGGCCGCATCAACGTAACCAACAAGGAATCCGATCTGCACGTATTCAAGGTTCCAGGTTTGAGAAACGTGGAAGTCACCGCTCCTTACCTGCACGATGGTCAGGCCGAAACTCTGCAAGAAGCCGTAGATATTATGGGTAAAACCCAGCTTGGAAAAACGATCAGTGAGGCCGACATCGAGCTACTCGTCATGTTTCTGAAAACGCTGACTGGTGAATACATGGGACAATCACTGGCCGCGAAAGGACATACCATAGCAGGAGCTAATCACGGTAGTGACACGAGCGCAAAACAGGGTAGTACTGATGATGAATCCAGTCTGGCATCTTCAGGTGGTAATGGATCATGAAACAATACCTGAACCATACGATTGGTATCCTACTCGTTCTTCCACTGCTTGTTTTCTTCTTTTACAAGAGCATCTTCAGCGTCAACCCATTTGAAGGCACCTATGCAATTACGCAAAGCCTGAAGTCGCTCCAGGTTGAATTACACCGCGACATACTGCGTTACAGGAATAACCAGATACGCCAGTACGATACGATCAACCAGACAACAAAACTTATATCCGAGCTGAACAAGGACCTGGTTGTCCCCGTTGAGCATAATAAGCAGCTTGATATCTCCGGAAACATCATACGCCTGAAAAAATCATTCCAGGATCAGGCCGAACTGGTCGAAGATTTCAAAACCAATAACTCGGTTTTACAGAACTCATTATTCTATTACTCGCGCGTGCATACTGAGCTGGATACCGTCGGGCTCTCCGGTTTATACGAAAACGTTTCTGTTGACGAACTTGGTCGCCTGTCGACCCTGATACTTGAATACACCCGCAAGCCCGAACCGCACATCGCGCAGAAAATCTACCCTATTCTCGATAACCTTAATTCCGAACAAAGCTCGGAATTAAGGACACTGATCAATCACAGCCTCATCATCATTGAAAGACTGCCGCTTATCGACAGAATCATTCGCCAATTCAACTCACTTGATATCGAGAAACAGCTCGATGACCTGGTAACTGCATTCAAAGACCACCAGGCAACTCTGGACCAGCAATCCAGGATTTATAACTCTTTACTGTTTTTCTGCTCACTCTACCTGCTCGGTTATATCAGCTACATGATTATCATCCTGAAGCAGAACAGGAATATCCTGGTTGCAGCCAACAAGCAGTTGACCAGGGAAGTTGATGAACGCACCCGCACAGAACAGACCCTGTACCGCCTTGTTGAAGAAACCTCTCATATCAGTGAGCGCGACTATATCTTCAATATACTTCATGCCCTGCATAAGTCGCTGAACATCCGCTATGCGTATATTTCACTGGTTACCGACCCCGAAAGCCATGTCGCGACTATGCTCGGCGTACTGGATAACTCAGAGTACCACTCTGACATTCAGTACCGGCTTGGCCATACACCCTGCGAGGAGGTCCTGCGCACAAACCGCCTTGTACACAACCGGGACTTGCAGAACTATTTTGCCGGCTGGCACAACACTCATCTGTCACGCGCAGAAAGCTACATCGGTATTACCCTGCGCGATGAAAAAAGCAAGGTTATTGGTGTGCTTGCGATTGCTGATGACAAGCCGATCAAGAATACCAACCTGGCTGAAAACATTCTGTCACTGGCGGCATCACGCGCCAGTACCGAGATAGCAAGGCATATCGCTCTCCGCGACAGCGAGCGCTACCATACCGGCCTGGAGTTGATTGATAACTGGCTGCTGCAGTTAATAGCCAGCGCAGATGATATCGACAAGTTCCACGAAAACATCAGCAAAGCCGCGCGCGAAATCGGTAACGCAAATATGGCCCTGGTGCCACTGATGGAAAAGTCAGGTGAATACTATACCTTTGTCGCTGCATCTGGACACAAATCCCAACGCTTGATAGGTACACGCCTGCCTGTGGGCGACGGCTGCCTGTGTGGCTGGTCCATGCAAAACAGGCAGAATGTTCGCATCGATGACGTTAACAAGGATAGTCGCTCACGACGCCAGCTCACCAATCAATACGATGTAAAGACAGCATACATCACCCCAATCTATTTAAATAACGAAGTGTATGGCGCCATTACTGTGTTCAGGGATAAAACACCATTTGATGAAATTGACGAACAGCTGATCAACCAGTTCGCGCAACGCATCCAGCTGGCAATCACCAACCTTCAGCTGATTAATGTTATCGCGGCTGAAAAAGAACGCGCACAGGTCACATTGCATTCGATTGCAGACGCCGTAATTACAACAAACGTCGACGGCAAAATCGAATACATGAACGAAGTTGCCCAGTCACTCACCGGCTGGCCATTTACAAAAGTACTTAATGAGCCGGTACAAACCGTATTCCGTATCATTGATCGCGATACACGCGAGCCCATGCAAAACCTGATTGAAACATGCATGGATGAAAGCACCCCCATCAACAAGAGCATTATCCTGCTGATCGACAATAGCGGTAACGAGAAAACTATTGAATGCTCGATATCACCAATTATTTCAAAAGCCGGGAAATCTGAAGGCGTTGTTATCGTCTTTCACGACCTGAGCAAGCGCCGCTACACCGACAACATCCTTCTGCATCGCGCCAATCATCGCAACAACCGCCGCTGAGTTTAAACTCGTTTACGTTTTAGTTGCCTGATAATAAAACGCGCCGGATTTAAATAATCCATTACCTGTTTTTCAACCGGCACTGGCTCTGCTGCGATCATCGCAGCAATCATTTCGCCTGACAGCAGGCAAGTCGTCAGCCCGCGCGAACCGTGCCCGCTTGAAATGAACAACCCGGGTAGACAGGTAGCGGCAGGATAACTTTTTGAAATACGCCCATGTTGCAGGTCATCATAATCCCGCAAGAAAGCCGTCCTGTCGGGAACAGCACCAACAACCGGCACACGGTCTTTGCTAATCGCACGAAATGCGACCCTGCCCCTGATATCAACACTGGTATCAATTATGCCGGGTAATACTTGATGCAATGTTTCGATGTTATGTTGATGATCAGCCAAATCGAGTTCAGTCGAGTCATTTGCCGCGCTATAACTCGCACCAACCACATGTATGCCATCCTGTTCTGGCGTGATATAGCGTTCCGCGCTGATGCCACACTTGAGCACATGACTCTTGTCCGTAGCTGGGACATAACTGAGCTGACCACGAACTGATTCAATCGGTAACCACTCCAGTTGTGAAAACGACCGGCATGAAGCTGCATTGGCAAATACCACGAAGTTGCTTTGTATATCTTCCTTGTTATCGAGGCATATTTTCCAGCCATCGTCTGTACGTGAAATGCTTTCAACATTGGTACTAACCAGGGTTAAGGCATCCCCACAGGCTTCAGCCAGACATTCACAGAGTTGCTGCGTATTTATCCAGCCTGCCTGAGTAAACTCGAATCCATCCCGGTTAACAGCAACACCTGTAATCGCTGACAATTTTTGTTTAGTTTGAAAAGAGACGAACTCATTAATGTTCGAATACTGCTGCGAAAGTTTGCTGGTCTTGTCTGCTGATGTCAGTAACACACTGCCCGATTGATGCCAGAAAAGCTTATCACTGTTATTCTGCAGTTTTTCCAATGCGTTGACCGCGTAAACGTAAGCATTGCTGTAGAAGCGACTGTCTGTATCATCAAGCTGTGATAGCCGCGGCATCAGCAGACCCGCGGGATTACCCGATGCCTCGGCAGCGACAGAATCGTGTTTATCAATTACGGTAACATGCCAGCCCCGCCTGGCCAGTGCCCATGCAACACTGAGTCCCGCAAGGCCGGCACCAACAACAACGACCTGGCGATGAGCTGTTTCACACGGCCGCCAAAGGTACCATGGCTCGCTGGTCTTGAAGCTGCGCTTTTCAAATATTTGCCCCTTGAGCATGTCACGTTTGTTACCATGACCCGCAGTTTTTTGTACGACGAAGCCGGCCTGGACCAAGCCACGACGCACCTGACCGGAGGCGGTATAGGTTGCAAAGCTTGCACCTGTCTTGCTGTGCCGGGCAATCAGGCTAAAAACATCCTGGCTCCACATGGCTTCGTTACGCGCAGGTGCGAAGCCATCGAGATACCAGGCATCGACCTCATGCGTGATCTGTTGCAGCGCCGAATGAATTTCATCAAAAACCAGGTACAGTTTTATCCTGCCCTCGGCAAATTCCAGCAAGTGCATGCCCGGCAATGGTGGTGGGTACTGCTTTATCAATGCATCAAATAAACCACGCAGTTCCGGAAATTGTTCTGCCAGTCGATCAATATCTTCTGGAGATACGGGATAACGCTCGATTGAAATAAAATGCAGGCATGCGCCCTGCCGGGATGACTGAAGCCAGGCATTCGCCGTAATTACAAAATTCAGCCCAAAACCGAAACCGGTTTCTGCTACCACAAAACGGTCGAGATCAGCCCAGCGCTGCGGCAGGTCATTCTGCTGCAGGAACACGTACTCGGTTTCCGCAGCACCGCCACTTTCAGAGAAATAAACATCATTAAACAGTGCACTGCGAGGTATACCGTTGTTCCATTCTATTTCGGCATAGCTCATAATATGTGCCCCCTGAACAGCCGCTCACCGCGATAACAGATACTTTTTCTCATGATTCCAGATACTAGCGATATACGCCTTGATGACCGTGTCATCCTTATAACAGGTGCCGGCGATGGCATCGGCAAGGCCGTAGCGCTTGAATGTGCCAAACGCGGTGCCACCATCATTCTTCTTGGCCGCACTGTGCACAAGCTTGAAAGTGTATACGATGAAATCAAGAACAACGCCGGACCAGAGCCTGCAATCTACCCAATGAATCTGGAGGGTGCAACGGCATCCGACTACGATGACCTGAATGTCAACATCGACAGAGAGTTCGGTAGACTTGATGGCCTGCTGAATAATGCCGGCTGGCTGGGTGCTTCCACGCCCATCGATATTTACGATACCGAGCTCTGGTACAAAGTCATGCAGGTTAACCTGAATGCCCCCTTCCTGCTGACCAAGGCCTGCATTCCATTACTCAGAAAGTCCGATTCGGCACGTGTCGTCTTCACCACTGACAGCAAAAGCAGCGCCTACTGGGGCGCCTATGGCGTCGCCAAGGCCGGACAACAGGCGTTCATGCAAATACTCGCTGATGAACTCGAATCCAGAAACATACCCGTAAATGCGGTTGATCCAGGACCAATCCGAAGCCGTTTCAGGACCATGGCCTTCCCTGCGGAAGATCCACGCGCATTGACCAAACCGGAAGCAATTACGGATGCGTTTGTTTATTTGTTGAGTGATGCGGTGAAGGATGTGACTGGGCAGGTATATACACCCGGGGGTTGATTGTTAACCGCAGAGGCGCAAAGGTCGCAGAGTTTTTTTAATGTGGTCATTGCGAGGAGCGGCAGCGACGCGGCAATCTATTTTGTTCGCAAGTACGAGATTGCTTCGCTTCACTCGCAATGACGATAGGATCTAACACTGTAGCCCGGATGAAGCGAAGCGGAATCCGGGGTATGTATTACACCCCCGGATTCCAT
>JARFRD010000067.1 GCA_029287435.1 Gammaproteobacteria bacterium | reverse complement strand
CGTCGTTGGTACCACCCGCAACAAAGGTAAATCCCCGCATGTCTTCCGGTGACGTTACCGGGAACCTTGCCTGAGCTGTTGGCAGGTTTCCGCCGGCATCGGGATCAGCTATGAAAACATTGGTAACGGCATCCAGGCCTGTATCAGGTGTGCTAATTCCCAGATCAGCAACCCTATCATCCGGATTTTCCGCGCCATTAAACCCGGTAAGCTTGTTCAGGCTCTCGACACGCCCATCGTGGAACAATACCTGGTCGTAGATACCGATATTGAACGTCGTCGGTGCATTACGCGGAACGGTGGGGCCACCATCATAATTTGTACCAGCAGGATCATGCATTCTGCCCGGGCCCAGTAAATCGGGATCAACAGCTTCAACGCCAATCGATAACGACAGACCATCGCCGCCACCTAGCATCGGGTGATGACAGCTCACGCAGGCTGAGTCCTGGTCACCGCCAAGCCCCTTGGTAAAAAACAGTTTCTTGCCAAGCTGCGCCTTTGCATCAGCGATGCTCGGAAGATCACGATCAGTCGTCGGGTCACCCGTCAGGTCCTGTACTTCTGCAATCGCACGAACAGTGAAGGGTGATGAATAGTCCTTATCTTCACTACATGCTGATAACAAAACGAGTGAAGAAAAGACAAGAATAATTGATAGAGACGCATATGCCTTACGACGAGGCCTGTAAAACGTTGTCATAAAATTCCAGCTAGAAAAATTGCGATTAATTCAGTGTTGAGAGGCTATTTATGTTGATGAGTTCAGAACAGATTAGTTTTTAAGAATTGATTCTGTTGAATGTCATCAAACCGGCGTAATTATACTCAATAACAGGGAAAATATAATCATATATTTCACACACTTATCGACTGTAACACGAAATCATATATCGATGCTGGTGTGGTGAGGAAAGCTCAGAGTTGCATGTATAACAGTCACAGACTAACGGCCACCCTGTTGCAGGGCGCCATTATAGAGGGCTGTAATTATCGGCTCTAAAAGTGCCGGTGTAAGCGCCCTTGCATAACTTTGTCAGCCTTCATTTCGTTATCGAAAAATAAAGACAGCACCCATACTACCCCCAGGCAAATCGTGAGAACAATAGCCGTGAGGTAGGCCATGATGAAAAGGTCGATAATTATGCTCATTTCAGTATGCCTCCTTCCAGTTGAAGCACGTTAACATGCTAAAAACATGCATATTTCAGGCCCAAATCACACACACCCTATATTAAACAATGAGTTGCGATACTCTCCTCAATTCAGAAATCAGCTAATATCGTAAAGCCTGCCTTACACTTTTCGGAATACTTTACAAAATTCACTCAGTATTACTACCCGCGCTATCCATACACAATGGAAGCTACGCCACCACGCCGTTGATCCCCGGCACCATCGAATTGACCCTTGTACTCACTTACTGCATGCACCCCACCAAAGAACAGGTTCTGTGACTGCCATGATTTGATGTTAGAAATTTCATCTTTCAATAGTGTGACTGCACCCGGATCAAATCCCGGTTCAATATTTAACCAGTCATTTTCAAAATGGATGCGCGAATGATTGATAGCCTGATCAAGCGACATGCCGTAATCAATGATATTCACCAGCACCTGCAGTATAGCGGTGCGTAATCGATTCGACCCACCTGAACCGAGGCTGATGGTTCTTCCCCCGGGTGAAGTAACCAGGGTTGGCGCCATCATCGATGTCATGCGCTGATTTGCCGGCCAGCCGTAGAAACCGTCCGGATTCAGATCCTCTTCGCCCAGCATATTATTCAGCATAACACCCGTATCGGGGATCATATGGCCACAACCCTCACCATTACTCGCCGTCAGTGCTGCAACGTTACCCTCACCATCAATGACACTCATATGGGTAGTGCCACGTAAGGACCGGGTATTCCCTGCAATCTTCTCACGATATTCACGCAATAAGGATTGATCAAGTAGATGCTGTAAGGCAATCGCTTCGGAAGCACTGCTATGCGCCTGAAATCGTGCTTCGTTGGTGAGCTTCATAACATTGGCGAGCAAGCCGAGGTGTTCGCTTGATCCATGGCCATACTGGCCAATATTCAAGTGTTCAAGCATGCTGAGTGCAAAAGCAATCAAGGTACCACCGCAGGAAGGTGCCGGATTCGTGGATACACGGTGTTGCCGGTAAAACGTTGTCACGGGTTTCCTGAGTATCACCTCATAATCTTCCAGATCCTTTAATCTTATTTGTCCGCCACCATGCCTGCTTATGCTGTCTATGGCATGTGCTACTTCACCCCTGTAGAACAGATCGCTACCTTCAATCGCGAGTATTTCGAGGAAATCAGCAACATGCGACTGTATTAAGTACTCACCTGTTGTTATCAGCGAATCATCTACGACTTTACTCTGATAAACATCCCTGGCCTCTGCCGTTGCCACCAGAATTGGGGAGATGATCCTGAAGATAGAAGCCTGCAGCTCATTGACAGCAACGCCATTGCGAGCCGCATCAATTGCAGGTTGCATCAGTTCCTGCATTGGCATCGTACCCATATCCTCATGGATTTTGTAAATGCCTTTTATGGCACCTGGTGTTGCAATCGAGGCCAGGCCTATATGGAACTCCTGTGTGGTTGTTCCGAAATCCGCATGAATGGGATAGAAATCAAGCTCCGCTTGAGCCAGAGGCGTAATCGGTGTATGCGCAAAAAAATCATAAACCACTTCAGGATGATTATTTCTATGCGCCAGCAGAAAGCCACCACCGCCGAGGGAGGCCAGTACGGGCTCGGCAACACATGAAGTTAGAAAGGCGGCAATAATCGCATCAAAGGCATTTCCTCCTTCTTCCAATATCAACTCTGCTGATCGCGCTGTTTCTGGATGACCACAGGCCACCGCACCCTTGTTTCTCATAATCTCTCGTTACCTGAATGAGATGGAACCAAACTAAATAAACCGGCTAATGATATTCATGGTATTACCCAGCTGATAAAGGTGGTAGCCGAAGCCTCATTTTTTCATATAATGACGGAATTCTAATAGGAAGCAGATCATGAAAAGACAATTTATATTAATAACAGTGTTGATATTTACCCTGTCATCTCTGTTTACCGGCTGTGGCGAATATGCAGCCAAGGGCGCAGGTGAAGGCGCAGCAGTCGGTGGCGCTTCGGGTGCCGTAAGTGGGCTCGTCGGTGCTCTCGTGTTCGGTGGCGACCCGGTAGAAGCCGCTGCCAGGGGGGCTGTCTATGGTAGCGCTGCGGGTGCTACCGCGGGTGCTATTGGTGGCAGCCAGGTAGATAAACAAATCCAGCAACAGCGAGATGCCAGGGCGGAAAAAATACGCGCCGAAATCGGTGATGATGCTTTTCATGGCCTGAGTGCGCTGATTACCTGTGATCACCAGGATGCCCTGTCGTTTGCTGATAAAGCTAAACAGTCCAGTAATCCAAACTACGCCCTCTCCGGTTACTGGCTGGAGCTATTGAGCTATGCAGATATGGGTGACAGCAGCAAGACCGCTGATTTAATCCCCGTGGTGACAGAAAAAGACTGGAATGTCAGTGATGCGTCCACAGCAAATAAAAACCTGCTCGAACTGCAAAGTCAGCTGATGGCTATTCGCGAAGAATACAAGCGTCCAAAACAGTGTGAGTGAATGTATTAATATAAATAAAAAAGGGCGCTGAAGCGCCCTTTTTTTATAATATGCGTGAATATCAGTTATTCATCACCCGCATTTTCAACTGTTTCCATGCAGGTCCATCCCCATGATCCCAGCTTTTCAACAAACTCAGCGGCCTTTTCTTCACAATACCCTTCCTGGTTTTCAGCAGCCCAGAGTGTCTGGTCTTCAAAACCCTCGGTCTGCTTTTTATAAACAACCTCACAGGGAACAGCACCGCCTTCAGGATAATTAATGACAACCTCCCTCACAAGATCATCATGTCGACAATTCCATGACTCTGCATATGTGTTTGTTGTAACCAGCACCAGTGAAATCAAGACCAGCTGAACTACGCGATTCAGTAACTTCATTATCTCTTCCCTCCCGAACTATTCGTTCGATTATTGAGACTGGATTATTTTTTTCATTACAACACTCATAATAATCCGCTTTGATAATAAATACAGGTTTTTCAGAAAAACAGGCGATTAATACAGCGTTGTTTTACCGCTAACATCCAGGGGTAGCTGGAAATTCCTGAGCATGTCGATACCCGTATCAAGCGTTACATCACCTGTTAACTGGTAGGCCACAGGTTGTTTTTCCATTAGCACAGTATAAGCTGCGCGACCCGCACTCAGCAGATCAAGGCTTACGGGTATATCAATAGTGCCGGCTGCCTTTTTTGGTATTGGACTAAGTTGCTTTACACTACCTTTCGCCCATTGTTGCTGATTTATTTGAAGTCGGTAATTCAGTTTACTCAAGCCCAGGTCGAAGGCATTAGGATTGTTTATTTCCACACGGGCAACCAGGTCTGCCGTCTGAAAGCTGAGCTTGTTGATGTTGACTGTCTTCAATCTCACGCTTGGAATTTTTGGCACGGGTAACTCGCCCTGTTTCGATACAGGGATAGGGTATTCGCCGATGACAGGCAGGTTAACAATAAACTGCGTATCCAGCTGATAGCTAAAACTATCCTTCTTCCACAGCTCTCCGGGAAACTTCTTCAGGTCATCAAACTTGAGTGTGACCGGCAGCTGCACAGTACTGCTGGACGCAGCATCGATGCGCAGTCCTTCTGCAGTAACACCACTAACCAGTGACTGGTCTTCTATTTTTAAATCGTACTTCAGCCCTGCAATATCTATAGCTACAGGATTCTGGTTGTCGATAGCAAGATCGAACACAAGGTCAGCCTGATCGAAATTAATATTGGCAAGACGCGTACCCGTAAGTTTGGCTGTAGGTTTGATGACTTCTGCATATTTCGTCATTTCTGCGCAGCTGGTCAGAAACAGCCATACAAATACTACCAGGGTAAATTTATTAATGATTCTCATGTTCTAATCTTGCTCTCAAATAATGGCTATTTCACAAAATCTCAAAACAGCCAGACACATAAGGTTTAAATATCGCGGAATTATATCTCGCTGGCTGGTGCCAGATCCGCAAAGATACTCGACTCCATCCAGGTGGTTACATTATTGGTTAAAGCACTCGGCCCCACCAGCTTGAGCAGCCCTTCGTTAACTGCCTTTCTGTAACTGGATTCACCCATCCAGATGTCGGCCATCACTTTGACACTGGAAGTGAAATACACATCCACATCCCGACCTGGATCATTGACACAAATATCAACATCTTCTCCCCGGGCAACCAGCCACCAGTCAGGGTAATCCTTGATATCGGTAAAATGAAAACGAACCACGGTTTCGTTACCTGCGAGGTTCTCGGGTACGATGCTCCGTTTCAGGTACAGCATCAGCAGTTGCACGTCATAATCTCTTTCAGTGAGATTGGATCGCGCCCAGCGCATGCCCCAGTCACCCAGTGATTTAATGATGGGTAATAGTTCGTTACATGACTTCGTGGGAAAGTACTCGTAACCCTTCTGATTGGGAATTTTTTTCTTCATAACCAGGCCGTGCTCTTCCAGTGAATCCAGCCGTTTGGAAAGCATGGTCGGTGAGATCAGGCTCAAGCCGCGCTGCAGTTCGCTGAAGCGGGTACCGCCCATTAATAACTCCCTGATAATGAGCAACGTCCATTTTTCTCCAAGAATCTCTGTCGCCTTGGCTATCGGGCAAAACTGGCCATATTCCATATCCGAAACCTCGCTTTGAAGGTGCCTTTTTATTCTAACGCAAAGCTAACTCAAAAAAATGTAGTTAGTTACTACAGAATGCGTAGTGCACTGGTACAGATTGCGCAGTAGTTGCGATGGCGCGCTATTTCTATGATTTAACCATCGGTGGACATGAATTGCCGACAACCAATAAGGGGCAATGCCCCGTAACCCAAAGAAGCGGAGAAGATCATGGAAAAACAAATCACTGACGTCATTATCCACACCAGCAAGCACCTGGATGACCAGCAATTCACCGAGCTTGCTGAAGTCGTACACAAAAACGAGGGCGTAATCTCGTTTAGCCGCAATGCGAATGCGCCACAATGCCTGATGCTTGTTTATAACGCCGGTAAAAACCAGGCCAGAAATATCCTCAGATCCGTCACCGGGGCCGGTGTCAAAGCACAACTGGTTGGCATCTAGGTCAACTAACTATTCAAGGGTAACAGCTATGAACACACTTACAAATCATATTTTGAATGAACTCAGCGGCTGGTATGGAACAACATTGATGGTTGTACTCATCGGTGCATGCACTGGATGTGAGTACTGTCCGCCAGTATTCGTCGGCATGCTGGTGGCACGACTGGCATATCGTGTTTTCGAGCATGCTCTGGCTGAAAACCCACTCTCAACCATATACTGATATTCTGAATGGAGAAAACATCATGAAAAAACTCTTAGTACTCATCTATGGCATTACCAACTATACACTTGGCTCAGCTGCCCTGGTGTACCTGATTGCATTTCTGTTCAACCTTTACGTACCAAAATCGATCGATTCAGGCAACCCCGGCAATACCTTGCTTGCTGTTACAGTTAACCTGGGTCTGATTACTCTTTTCAGTCTGCAGCATAGCATCATGGCACGCCCGGCCTTCAAGAAGTATTTGTCAAAATTGATACCATCGGCTGCAGAACGCAGTACATATTTGCTTGCCACTGCAATCGTTACATTCACTTTGTGTTTATGCTGGCAGCCTCTCCCTGGTGTGATCTGGCAGGCAGAAAACTCGGTACTTTACAATGCACTGCTCATAACCGGTCTATCTGGATGGGCTATCGTTTTTTACGCCACCTTCCTGATCAACCATTTCGACCTGTTCGGTCTGCGCCAGGTATGGCTGTTCTATACAGGTAAGGAATATACTCACTTAGAGTTCAAACTGAACGCGCTATATAAGTATGTACGCCACCCGATCATGACTGGCGCCTTTATCGGAATATGGTTCACGCCAGTAATGACTGTAGGTCACTTGTTGTTCGCAACAGCTATGTCGCTTTACATACTGATTGGCGTATATCATGAAGAGAAAGACCTGGTCAGCACATTCGGCAACAGTTATAAAAA
>JARFRD010000041.1 GCA_029287435.1 Gammaproteobacteria bacterium | reverse complement strand
AACAGTGTCGTTACCCAGTTCGACAAGGACGATGTTGAAAGTGCGGGTCTGGTGAAATTCGACTTCCTCGGGTTGCGTACGCTTACCATCATCGACTGGGCTGTTAAACACATCAATAAACGCCGTGAACGCGAAGGCGAGCAGCCGCTGGCGATCGAAGAAATCGCACTGGAAGATGAAGGTACGTTCAAGTTACTGCAGGCAGCCAACACCACTGCCGTATTCCAGCTCGAGTCACGCGGCATGAAAGACCTGATTACGCGCCTGCAGCCGGATACGTTTGAAGACATCGTCGCGCTGGTTGCGTTGTTTCGACCGGGACCTCTTCAATCCGGCATGGTGGATGACTTCATCAACCGCAAGCACGGCCGCGCCGAAGTCGATTACTTCCACCCGGACCTGGAACCTGTACTCACACCGACCTACGGCGTAATCCTGTACCAGGAACAGGTGATGCAAATAGCGCAGGTGCTGGCAGGTTACACACTGGGAGGTGCGGACATGCTGCGCCGAGCCATGGGTAAGAAAAAGCCTGAGGAAATGGCGAAACAGCGTGAAATTTTCATGGAAGGTGCCGTCGAACGTGACGTGGATAAGGATCTGGCGACGCTGATCTTCGACCTGATGGAAAAGTTCGCGGGTTACGGCTTCAACAAATCGCACTCCGCCGCTTATGCCTTGCTTTCATACCAGACCGCATGGCTCAAGTTCCATTACCCGGCAGAGTTCATGGCAGCTGTTTTGTCATCGGATATGGATAACACGGACAAAGTCGTCGGGCTCATCGAAGACTGCCACAAGCAAAACCTTGAAGTGCGCCCGCCGGGCATCAATGAATCGGTTTACCAGTTCGGCGTGCACGACCCTCAAACAGTTATCTATGGGCTGGGGGCGATCAAGGGCGTCGGCGGCGCAGCACTCGACGGTATTATCGAGGAACGAGAGACGAATGGTCCGTTTGAGGACCTGTATGATTTCTGCCGCCGCAACGATACACGCAAGGTAAACCGCCGTGTCATGGAGGCGTTAATCAAGGCCGGCGCAATGGACGCGCTGGGTACTAACCGGGCCAGCCTGATGGCGAGCCTGAATAACGCAATGCAGCTTGCTGAACAAAACCAGTCGGCAGCGTTGGCAGGGCAGAACGACCTGTTTGGTTCTGATGATGCGCCCGATGAGCATGCCAATGTACATGTGGTTGAAGTCGATGACTGGGAAGACGAGATCAGGTTGTTTAATGAAAAGGAAACCCTGGGCCTCTATCTTACCGGGCACCCGATCGATCGTTATGAAGAAGAACTGAGACAGTTTACTGATTGCTCGCTCGCTGACGTCGCAGGTATTGCACCCATGGATACGGGCGGTAACGGCTACCGTCAGCGTGGAAAACAATGCCGCCTGGCGGGGTTGATGATCAGTCTGCGAACACGTAAAACCGCACGTGGTGGCAAGATGGTTACAGCGGTACTGGATGATCGTACCGCCCGCATTGAAATGACCATCTTTGATGATGTCAACGAACAATATGGTCATCTGTTGCAAAAGGACAAGCTGCTTATTGTCGAAGGCGCAGTCTCATGGGATGACTTCAACGGCGCATGGAATATGCGCGCAAAAACAGTCTATGACATCACACAGGCGCGTGAGCACTTTTCTCGCTGTCTTGAAATCAGTGTCAATAAAACACGCTTTAATGGCGACTGGTCAAGTACGAATATTACCCAGCAGTTGACCAGTGTATTGCAAACATACCGTGAAGGTACATGTCCTGTTTGCGTTAACTACAACAGCGGCACTGAAACAACTCGACTGACATTGGGTGATGACTGGAAGATACAGCCGACGGATGAGCTGCTTAACAGGTTGCAGAATCTGCTAAGTGATGAACAGGTCCGAATGGTTTACTAGATATTCTGAATACCATTATCAATTAAGAGCAAGCAGGGCAGGAGTAATGTATGGGTTCTTCATCAACAATGAAAATTATCGGGCTGGTGCTCCTGATCGTTGGTATTGGTCTTGCATTCTGGGGATATCAGATCTCCGAATCGGTCGGTTCGCAAATAACGCAGACTGTTACAGGCTCGTATACTGATAAGGTGATGCTGCTTTTCATTGGTGGAGCAGCCAGTTTTATTGCAGGACTGTTTCTGTTTATAAAAAAATAAATTTGATAAAGAATATCCCTGTCTGTTATACATGGATTAATGAATTTGTGCTTCTAGTCTGAACTTCCAACCACGGGGGGATATGGTCGAGACTAAACCAAACGAACCGCATGGCTTATACGCACGCTACAAGCGGCTCTCGCGAGGCAAGAGGATAATCATCATCGTGTTTCTGATCTGGCTTGCCCAGGCATTACCCAAATGGACCGC
The DNA here is from genome assembly GCA_029287435.1 of Gammaproteobacteria bacterium. Classification (GTDB taxonomy): domain Bacteria; phylum Pseudomonadota; class Gammaproteobacteria; order SZUA-229; family SZUA-229; genus JABDQW01. The sequence continues at coordinate 1,085 of JARFRD010000041.1, read as the reverse complement.
GGCGATTACTGCCAGTGATGAGCTTTCCGCGGAGATCATGAAGGTGTTTATAAAGCCTCGTTGATATGTCCTACACCTCCCTAGCTTCAGTTTTCAATAATATTAGAATTAATTACTATATAACCAATTCCACAGTGGAGTTTGACAGGTAAAAATGATTAACAGGCTGGTATGTGCTTCCCTGCTTTTTATGCCATTAATAGTTTTCGCTACAGAAAACCTGCCTGTCGTAGAGAAGTTGAGAAACGGTTTTTATGTTTCTACTGTTGATCTTGATGGACGCTTCGTCAAGCGCTACATGGTTGATACCAAAGCCCGGCTTTGTTACGCATCGAACGAACTAATTCCCTGTAAAAACCTCAAAATGCGTGACGAATGGAAAGACATTATTTCCTGGGTCAAATAATGTCGCATTAACCGGCTAATCCTGGCCATATCAATAAAGCTTAATGTATGAGGTCACAATGAGATTACTGATTGCATCCGTGGTATTTATCTTCCCTTTTCTCGTAACTGCACATGAGCAGATTGATCATTATGATCGCGTAAATTTAAGTGCCAGTGCGCAAACTCGTGTCGAGAATGATACCGTAATTGCTACCTTATATGCACAGGAAGAAGGCAGTGATGCTCAGCAGCTTGCAAACATGGTCAATGAACGTATCAACCAGGCGATCAAGCTTGTTAAACAACATGATGCAATCAAGTTGCAAACGAGTAGCTATACCAGCAATCCCGTGTATTACAAGAACAAGCGAACTGGCTGGCGCGTCAGACAGGATATCCGTCTCGAATCGCGTGATATGGTGTTGATGAGCGAAGTGCTGGGGCAGCTACAGAAGACGCTCGCCTTGCAGGGAATGAACTTCGCGGTATCCCCGGAATTGAAAAACAGGACCGATGACGAATTAATCAGTGAAGCACTGAAGGTGTTTGAGCAGCGTGCGAACAACATCACGAAGCAGTTGCGACGAAAGAATTACAAGATTGTTGATATCAATGTATCCACATCTGCTAACCATTATGCGCGTCGAAGTTATGAATTGGCAGCCATGGCCAGTGATGTAAAAGCACCCTCAATCGAG
>JARFRD010000026.1 GCA_029287435.1 Gammaproteobacteria bacterium | reverse complement strand
TGCTGCTCACGAGCTATCGCTCGATAGCCGATATCAGTTCGGTAATAAACCTTATCCCAGTTTATTTTCTTCACTACTTCATAGGCTTTTTGCTGTGCCTCGGTAACCGTGTTACCGAGCGCGCAGGCGCAAAGTACACGACCACCACTAGTCACAACGGCGCCATCTTTTTCAGCTGTGCCGGCATGGAAAACCTTGGTTGAATCTGTTTCTGTGCCCTCGATGCCTGTAATTACGTCGCCTTTGTTATAGCTGTCGGGATAGCCGCCGGCGGCAAGTACGACGCCGAGTGAAGTGCGTTCGTCCCAGTTTGCGGTGGTGTTATCCAGGTTGTTATCCAGTGCCTGCAGGCACAGCTCAACCAGGTCGGAGTTCAGACGCATCATGATCGGCTGTGTTTCCGGGTCGCCAAAGCGTACGTTGTATTCGAGTACTTTCGGTGTGCCATCTTCAGCAACCATAATACCGGCATACAAAAAACCCGTGTAATCATTGCCTTCAGCAGCCATACCATCAACGGTCGGACGGATCACTTCTTTCATGATGCGATCATGAATTTCTCGTGTAACAACAGGGGCAGGGGAGTAAGCACCCATGCCACCGGTGTTGGGCCCCTTGTCGCCGTTGTCACGCGCCTTGTGGTCCTGTGAACTGGCCATGGGCAGAATGTTTTTGCCGTCGACCATGCAGATAAAACTGGCTTCTTCGCCCGTTAAAAATTCTTCTACCACGACACGCGCACCGGCATCACCAAACTTGTTGCCCGACAACATGTCCTTGATCGCAGCGATGGCTTCATCTTCTGTTTGTGCAAGGATCACGCCTTTACCCGCAGCAAGGCCATCGGCCTTGATTACAATGGGCGCACCCTGTTGTTGTACATAGGCGATGGCTTCGTCTTCATCGGTGAAGTTGCCATAAGCGGCAGTCGGAATGTTATGGCGTGCAAGAAAGTCCTTGGTAAATGCTTTCGAGCCTTCGAGCTGGGCAGCGCCCTTGCTGGGGCCAAAAATCTTGAGTCCGGCCGCTTCGAATGTATCAACAATACCAATCACCAGTGGTGCTTCCGGGCCAACAATGGTGAGCCCGATATCATTCTCAAGCGCAAAAGTTTTCAGAGCATCAACGTCTTCTGCGTTGATGCCGACATTCTGCATCTTGTTTTCATGTGCAGTACCGGCGTTACCAGGTGCAACATAAACGGTTTCAACTTTGTCAGACTGAGCCGCTTTCCATGCCAGTGCATGTTCACGACCACCACCACCAACGATTAGTACTTTCATTTTCTTACCTGTGATTTTGTTTCACCGCAAAGGCGCAAAGATCGCAAAGGTTTTATTAATGTGTTGTTAACTAATGGCTCAATAACGTTAGTAACAATGCATCAACTCTACAGACAATACATAAAACTTGGCTTTGCGTCCTTTGCGCCTTTGCGGTGATATAAAAAAATTAATGTCTAAAATGACGCATGCCAGTAAATACCATCGCCATGCCATGCTCGTTGGCAGCGGCAATCACTTCGTCATCACGCATCGAACCGCCCGGTTGAATCACCGCCGCTATTCCGGCTTCGTGCGCAGCATCGATGCCGTCACGGAACGGAAAGAATGCATCGGATGCCATCACCGAGCCTTTAACTTCGAGCCCTGCATGTGCTGCCTTGATACCGGCGATACGCGCGCTGTTTACGCGACTCATCTGGCCGGCGCCGACGCCAATCGTCATGTTGTTCTTGCCATAAACGATTGCATTGGATTTAACAAACTTGGCAACACGCCAGCTGAACAGCAGGTCATCCATTTCTTCATCGCTGGGTTTGCGATCGGTTACAACATTGAGTTCGCTGTGTAATTCGAGATCGGCGTCCTGTACCAGCAGGCCGCCATTGACGCGTTTGAAATCGAGGCGCGCAGTGGGTGCATTCCAGGCGCCGCATTCGAGCAGGCGTACATTCTTCTTTTCGGCGACAGCAGCAATGGCGTCCTCGCTGACTGTCGGCGCGATAATGACTTCAACAAACTGGCGGTCAACAATGGTTTTTGCAGTTTCACCATCAAGTTCCCGGTTGAATGCAATAATGCCACCGAAAGCGGACTCCGGATCGGTACTGTAAGCACGGTCATAGGCCTCAAGCAAGTTGCCATCGATTGCTACGCCGCATGGATTTGCGTGTTTAACGATAACGCAGGCCGGCGCTTCGAACTGTTTGACGCATTCGAGAGCAGCATCAGTGTCACCGATGTTGTTATACGACAATTCCTTACCCTGGATTTGTCGAGCCGTAGATATGCTGGCTTCACGCGGGTTCTTTTCGGTATAGAAAGCAGCGCCCTGGTGCGGGTTCTCACCGTAACGCATTTCCTGCACCTTGTTGAACTGCAGGTTGATGGTGCGTGGCAGGGTGTCCTTGCTGCCATCGGATTTAATGCGGCCGAGGTAGTTGGCGATCATGCCGTCGTAATGTGCGGTATGTTCAAAGGCTTTAACAGCCAGGTCGAAACGTGTTTCCCTGGTTACACAGCCATCGTTACTGGCCATTTCAGTGGTAACGCGTTCATAGTCAACAGGGTCAACCACGATTGATACATAGGCATTGTTCTTGGCAGTGGCGCGAACCATAGCCGGGCCGCCAATATCGATATTTTCGATGGCATCTTCAAGGCTGCAGTCTTCTTTGGCAACCGTGGCCTCGAATGGGTACAGGTTAACGACCACGAGATCGATCGGAGCGATGTCGTTGTCTTTCATCACGCCGTCATCCTGACCACGTCGACCGAGGATGCCGCCATGAATTTTCGGATGCAGGGTTTTAACGCGACCATCCATGATTTCCGGAAAACCGGTGTGCTTTGACACTTCCGTTACCGGAATGAAATTTTCTATGAGTAATTTAGCGGTGCCACCGGTGGACAGGATGTCTACACCTTTGTCGTGCAATGATTTGGCAAATTCTATGATGCCGGTTTTGTCTGAAACGCTGATCAGCGCACGGCGTACAGGTCGGTTTTCTGGGTCGAGCATGATGTTTTAAATGTAATTATTGAAAAGGAAAGCCGCGAATTATACCCAAGATCATGGCGGGTATGTGAGCTCAGATGAGATTGCCTGATATGTATCATCAGTATGAAGAGGCGATGACAGCATGCTGCTGGAAGTATGCTGTGTCTTGTGTTTACTTGTGCAGGTTATAGGTACGTAATTTTTTACGCAGGGTACCGCGATTGAGGCCGAGGTATTCGGCTGCCTTGGACTGATTGCCCTTGGTATGCTCAAGGATCGCTTCGAGCAGGGGTTGTTCCACCTGTCTCAGCACGAGATCATACATATCGTGAGGCTGGGTGCCGTCGAGTTCGTAGAGGTATCGTCGGATTGAGTGCTTGACCGCATTATAGAGCTGCGTAATCCCTTCATCCGTTTCAGTACCGGAAACCGTGCTCTCGCTGATTTGGGCGTCATTTGCACTCATGCTGCCAGTAATCCTCCTGCAGTGGCGCTGAAGTATTCAGCTACCTGCTCGAGTTGCTCCTGTGTGGATTCAACTCTGTAAATCTGTTGTTTAAATTCTTTTGATTCAGCATGCTGATCGCAATACCAGCCAATATGTTTGCGAGCAATGCGCACACCCATTAAATCTCCATAAAAATCATACAGGTTTTTCAGGTGATTAATCAATACATTCTCGACTTCTTTCAGATCAGGAGGGGGTAAATATTCCCCGGTTTCGAGATAGTGGGTTATTTGTCTGAATATCCATGGATTGCCCTGGGCGGCACGGCCAATCATGATAGCGTCAGCAGCGGTGTGCTCCAGCACCTCGATAGCGCGAACAGTTGAGGTGATGTCGCCATTGGCGATGACCGGTATTGAAACGGCAGCCTTTACCGCGGCAATGGTGTCGTACTCGGCTTCACCTTTATAGGCACAGGCACGGGTACGACCATGAATGGCGATAGCCTGGATCCCGGCATCTTCGGCGATATGAGCGATGCTGACTGCGTTTTTGTTCTCCGGGTCCCAGCCCGTGCGTGTCTTTAAAGTCACGGGTACATCGACGCTGTTAACCACGGTTTTAAGAATGTCACTGACCAGTGATTCATTCTTCATCAGGGCGGAGCCCGCCATCACGTTACAGACTTTTTTTGCCGGGCACCCCATATTGATGTCAATAATCTGCGCACCACGTTCAACATTGAATGCCGCGGCTTCGGCCATTTGTGCGGGATCGGTACCTGCGATCTGAACGCTGCGTGGTGTGGCCTCGCCGCTGTGGTCGAGGCGTAATAGCGTTTTTCGCGTGTGCCACAACTGTTTGTTGGATGTCACCATCTCGGATACGACCAGGCCCGCGCCCATGGATCTGCACAGGGTGCGAAACGGACGATCAGTAATGCCGGCCATGGGGGCCAGTATCACGGGATTATCGAGTTTATAGGGTCCGATCTGCATCGGTGTATTTTATCAGTTTGTGCCTGAGAAAATTAGCCAGGTTGACAGGGGCTAGTGAAAGCTGAATTCATAGGTAATGGCTTCTTTACCCGGATCCTTGATTTCCATACCAAACGTAATGGGTGCGCCCGGCTGTAACGGACGCAGGTGATCGGCGTCAATGTTCAGGTATTCTTCCGGCGTGAAACGGCGAGAAGCAAGTAGCTCACCACGCACGTTGGAGAAATCGATCTGTACAGACGGGTACGGCTGCGCATAGTCGGCATGGTTGACCATGGTGGTCGTGATCATTAATGCTTCTTTTTGATTCGGATGGGTGTAGACATTACGGCTCAGCATTTCGATCTTTGATGGGTCACGTAATTGTAACTTCTCACAGTTAACGTGTTCGCAGAGGCGGTTGGTAATCGGTCTTAACCTCTGATCATGCACCAGCGTGTAACGATTAAACCAGATGTACTCGCCAATAAGGGCGCCAATCATTAATAGAATGGCGAAGCTCCATGCAACAGTAGCCAGGGTTGAAGTTTGAGGTCTTGCAGATTCGGTGCGCAGATCATCCGGCACCAGTTCTGTTTGAATATCACCAAACAGGGGCGTTTCTTCTGAGGGTTCGTCTTCTATCTGTTCGATACCGCGGTCGGGTACAAGTGCCTCGTCAATATCATCGATTTCTTCGGCCTGATTGAAAACATCAAGCTGGCTTTCATTATCGATAACGTTGAGTTGTGCCTCATCGATGGAGGCGTCGAACACGTGCTGGCAGTAGCCGCAACGTACCATGCCCTGAGCCATTTCCAGCTGGGTTGCAGTGATTCGAAACAACGTGTCGCAATTCGGGCAGCGGGTTTCCATGTCAGCAGCCTATCATATTGATGCCATGTTCATATTCATTCAGGTTTATGTCCATGCAGTAATACCCAGTCATCCAGTTCCCGGGTCGTTGTCATGTCAAAAAACTGGCTGTACGCCTCTCGTACGGATTCCGCCTGTTCATTGAGGATGCCGGAAAGAACGATATCACCACCGGGTAACACATGGCGAGCCAGTATCGGTGCAAGTTCGGTTAACGGCCCGGAAAGTATGTTGGCAAGCACCAGGTCATAGCCTGCATCGGCAGGCAGTTTTTCAGGTTTACATGTATCAATGTGATCAAGTACATCGTTGACTTGTGCATTGTCCCGGGTAGCCTGTAATGCCTGAAAGTCGATATCGACGCAGTCAGCATGTTCAGCGCCAAGCAACAATGCGGCGATAGCAAGAATGCCCGAACCGCAACCGTAATCGAGTATGTTTTTGTGATTCAGGTTTGCATCCAGCCAGCTGAGGCAGAGAGAAGTTGTCGGGTGTGTGCCGGTGCCGAAGGCGAGTCCAGGATCCAGTCTCAGGTTCACGGCATTGCTGTCGGGTGGCTCAAGGTGTAGTGGACATACCCACAGGCGCTCCCCAAACTGCATCGGCTGAAAGGCATCCATCCAGGCCCGCGTCCAGTCCTGGTCCTCCAGTGGTGTTACCTCGATGGTGAGCTGGTCGCTATCAAGCTGCTGGATGATCTGCTCGCGCAGAATCGAAGGCTGCAGCCTGTCATCAAACAGGCCGGTGATAACCGCATGGTTCCACATTGGAGTTTCACCGGGCGCCGGTTCCAGGATGGGTTTGTCATCAGCATCCACCAGGGTTACCGATTGTGCCCCGAGCGACCACAGTGTTTCTTCAATCGCTGTGTACGCGTCTTTGGTGGTGGCGATGGATACCTGTAGCCAGGGCATGGAGAACCTCGGATTGTCTGGAATCGTGGATTAAATAGGTAATGCTCGATTCCGTCAATGCATCGGGGCATGATAATCGCCGGCTATCATGGGGTGTAGCCGAGCTTGCCTAATCAGCAGTCAGTCAGTAAATTGTAGCCATGGATGTCGAAGCATTTGAAAAAGGCTATAGTGCCCTTGAAGCTAAAGACTATAAAGCTGCTGAGCGTGGATTCAGCGAGGCGATGAAGTCGATCGACGAAAACCATGATCGCTACAACAGGCTGGCTTCTTTCCTGGGACTTGCACAGGTGCTCACAGCCAACCGCAACGGCTTGCTGTTGTGTCGGGATGCGGCCAGTTCCGAAGCGCTTGAAGGCGATGTATTTCTGAACCTTGCCTGCGCTGAATGGCATGCAGAAAACCGCGAGCGTGCGGTGGATGCCATCATCCGTGGTCGCAAGATCGACGCTGATCATGAACAGCTGGTAAAAGCATGTATGTTGCTGGATTCGCGTCGACGTGTCTTTTTCCCGTTTCTGGAGCGTGAACACCTGCTCAATCAGTTACTTGGTCGCATAATGCGACGCCCGCAAGTTGAAATCACCGTCCATCATCTGATGTTCTAGTAACGCGCTAACAGCCTAATTCTGTTAAAATTTTATGCGGGAGTTGGCCAGGCAGTCGCTCTGATGCATAGCATCAGGGAGGAAAGTCCGGGCTCCACAGGACGGGATGCCAGGTAACACCTGGGGGGCGAAAGCCCACGGCCAGTGCCACAGAAAATATACCGCCTTCTTTGGGAGGTAAGGGTGAAATGGTGCGGTAAGAGCGCACCGCGTGCCTGGTAACAGGCATGGCAGGGTAAACCCCATCCGGAGCAAGACCAAATAGGGGAACACAGGTGTGGTCCGCACTGTTCCCGGGTAGGTTGCACGAGGTGCGCGGTGACGCGCATCCCAGATGAATGACTGCCCCGGCCCTAAAGGCTACGACAGAACCCGGCTTACAGGCCGACTCCCATTTTCAACGGCACATGTGCCTGCTCTACTGCGTTATGCTGAGCTTTCCGCTACTCATGTACTGCGTGTACATTAAGCTGCTCGAAATCAGCACGCCTTGTATTACGGGCGAATACTTGCTCAAAGTACTATCTCTTTTCAAAACGCCTGAATTTCACTGCATACCGCATTGAAAATACCCGCCAAACTTAAAGTAAATTGTTAGCTTTGGATACCAAGCTGATGATTTAGAAATGGTCAATTTTTGATACTACCGTTCGTCATTCGATTTCACGCCTAAGTTGCTGTGACATATAGCATTTTTCTTACAAATTAAGTGGCAAAAACACTTGACAGTGTGGGGATTCGATACCTATAGTGTCGCTATGTGGAGAAAAGTGGTTTTTTGTGGGATAAGGCCAATTATTGATGAGTTTTCGTGGGATCAACAATCTTGCACTTGATGCCAAAGGCAGAATGGCAATGCCATCGCGCTATCGCGAGCGTTTGCTCGAGATTTGTGGTGGTCGTATCGTCGTTACGGTCGATCGTGATCATTGCCTGCTCGTCTACCCGCTGCCCGAGTGGGAAATCATTGAAGATAAACTGGTCAATTTACCCAGCCTCAATAAACAGGCGCGCCTTCTGCAGCGCCTTTTGATTGGTTATGCCACTGAATGTGAAATCGACAGCCAGGGCAGAGTCCTGTTACCGGCTATGTTACGTGAGTTTGCCGGACTGAAAAAGAAAGCTGTCCTCATCGGGCAGGGAAAAAAATTCGAAATCTGGGACGAGGATGCCTGGAATGAAAGCCAGGGAGAATGGGTTGAGAGCGTACAGAATGGTGATGATGATCTGCCGGCTGCTCTGGAAGAGCTGTCACTCTGATTCGAATGGAATCAGGGTTTGATCACGCGCCAGTACTATTAAAAGAATCAATCGCAGCTCTCAACATCAAGGCCGATGGCATTTATATAGATGCCACATTTGGTCGGGGAGGACATTCATCAGCGATTCTTGATTGTTTGAATGATGACGGGCGTTTACTGGCATTTGACCAGGACCCGCAGGCCGTTGAGTACGGGCGTCAGCAGTTCAATCATGATACGAGGATAGTAATTCTTCATTGCAACTTCAGGCAGGTGGCGAAGATGGTTGCAGAACGTGGTCTTGATAAAAAGATAAACGGGATCCTGATGGATCTGGGTGTGTCATCACCACAACTGGATGATGCCGCACGCGGGTTCAGTTTTTCTCGTTCCGGGCCGCTGGATATGCGTATGAATCCTGAAGAAGGTGAGAGCGCGATGCAGTGGTTGTCGACGGTAAGCCTGAATGAGCTTACCGTGGCATTGAAGAAATACGGTGAAGAAAAATCAGCGCGGCGAATTGCGCAGGCAATTATCGACAACAGGGATGAGATGGATATCACGGATACGAAACAGCTGGCTGACATTATTGTGAAAGCTGTACCGGGTTACGAGCGACATAAGCACCCGGCGACTCGCAGCTTCCAGGCTATACGAATTGTAATAAATGATGAACTGCAGGCACTTGAAGAAGGTTTGCAGGCGGCGGCATCTGTGTTGGCAAAAGAAGGTCGCCTGGCTGTCATCAGTTTTCATTCGCTTGAGGATCGTATCGTCAAGCGATTTATGCGGGATATTTCAAGCCCGCCGCAATTACCAGCCGGCTTGCCGGTTATGAACGCTGATCTTGAGGTTCCTTACAGGCTTGTAGGAAAACCACAAGTAGCCAGTGATGAAGAAATAAAAAGAAATCCGCGTGCACGCAGTGCACGACTAAGGATTCTGGAGCGAGTGCTATGAGTGAAAGACAGCGTATCTTGATAATTGCGACTTTATTGTTCATTGCAGTTCTGACAACTGCAATAGGTCTTGTTTACAGCAAGCACATGACCCGAAAACTGTTCGTTGAATTACAGCAGTTAAACAAGGAGGTTGTCAGTCTTAATACGGAATGGGGTCAGCTTCAGCTTGAGCAAAGCGCCTGGTCTGATCATGGACGTATCGAACAGATTGCCCGCGAGCGCCTGGGTATGGTCAGGCCTGAAGCGGAACAGGTGGCATTTATCAAGCAATGAGGCCATCAGCAAAAACAAAAAGCCAGATTAAACAAAGCAAGGCACTGATGCCGTGGCGTCGTATTTCTGTGCTCATGGTTTTTGTTGGCGTTGTTGCTGTGCTGGTTGCGAGGGCGCTGGACATGCAGGTTATGCACAGTGCTTTTTTTGAGCGTCAGGGCGATGCCCGTCAATTGCGCACTGTAACTATTCCAGCCAACCGTGGCGATATTGTCGACCGTAATGGTGAGCCGCTTGCGATCAGTACGCCGGTTAACAGTATCTGGCTTAATCCGCAGGATTTTTCAGCCGAACCGGCGACGCTGAAGAAGCTGGCCAAACTGCTCTCCATGGACAGCAAACACCTGCAGAAGAAAATCAATGCTTACAAGGACCGTGAGTTCATGTACCTGAAACGCCACGTGTCTCCGGATCTGGCCGAGAAGGTGCTGGCGCTGAATATCAAGGGTGTGGCAACCCAGGATGAATATCGCCGTTTTTATCCCGCGGGCGAAGTTGCCGCACATATTATCGGTTTTGCGAACATTGATGATGAGGGCCAGGAAGGTATCGAGCTGGCGTTTAATGACTGGCTTAACGGCACCCCCGGGCGTAAACAGGTGATTCGTGACCGTTATGGTCGCGCAGTCGATGATGTTAAACGCATAAGTTCGGCCGAGCCGGGCAAGCCTGTCAGGCTCAGCCTGGACAAGCGTCTGCAATATCTTACCTACAGAACGCTAAAAGCAACTGTGCTTAAACATAATGCCGTGGCTGGTTCTGCCGTGGTACTGGATGTCGATAGTGGTGAAATACTGGCGATGGCAAATCAGCCCTCGTTTAATGTGAATGACAGGAAGCAGTTGCGTCCGGGAGCAACACGAAATCGTGCTGTCACCGATGTCTTTGAGCCCGGGTCAACCATGAAACCATTTACCGTCGCGGCCGCTTTAGAGAGCGGCCGCTGGCGTTCTTACTACAAGGTAGAAACCGGTCCCGGCCATATGACAGTGCTGGGTAACACCATTCGTGATACCAGTAATTATGGTGACCTCGACGTTGCCGGCGTCATCATGAAATCAAGTAATGTGGGTATCAGCAAGATAGCTTTGTCGCTTGATGGAGAAGAACAGTGGGGTATGTACCAGAAGCTCGGCCTGGGTGTTGAGACGGGTAGTGGCTTCCCGGGTGAGTCATCAGGTCGGCTATCGGTTGATGCTATCCATAATGATTTTGAGCGTGCCACGCTGTCCTTTGGTTACGGTGTTTCAGTCACATCCCTGCAACTGGCACGTGCTTACGCAGCCATCGCGGCTGATGGTGTGTTGAAGCCTGTGAGTTTATTGCACCAGGAAACGGTACCTGAAGGTGAGCGTGTTATGTCTGCGGAAACTGCGCGTGAAGTACGCAAGATGATGCGTAAGGTTGTCAGTGAGAAAGGTACGGCCAAACGAGCCCGGGTTGCCAACTATAGTGTTGCAGGCAAGACCGGTACGGTGCACAAGTTTACCGCCGGTGGTTATTCTGAAAATCGTTACCTGTCTGTATTTACTGGCATGGCGCCAGTCGATGATCCCAAGTTGGTGATGGTGGTCATGATTGATGAACCGCGCAACGGTGAGCATTTTGGCGGCGTGGTAGCTGCGCCTGTATTCAGCAAGGTGATGGCTGGAGCGATGCGACTGCTTGATGTGCCACCGGACGATATTAAACGTGATCGTCTTGTGGTTAACAAGGATCATAAGTCAGCTGACAGCAGGTCAAAGGGAGGCCGCGCATGATGCCGTTAATGAAAGCACAGGCCGGCGTTAAACTCGGGGATCTGCTAACAGGTATCATTGCTACTGATGTGCTTTCGCCCGTGATGGACCTAACAGTGACTGCTATCTCCCAGAACAGTCGCATGCTTACAGCTGGCAGCCTGTTTATCGCGACCAGGGGAGCGACATCGCACGGGCTCGATTATGCAGAACAGGCCGCGAGTGCTGGTGCCGCAGTCATATTGTGGGACGAGGCTTCAGCTGAAGCTGAACAAATGCTGCAAAATTTACAGCAGCAACTGGTCTGTCTGCAGGTGCCCGGCTTGCGTGAAGAAGCGGGCATCATCGCCTCGCGATTCTACGATCATCCGTCGCTTGAGCTTAATGTTATTGGCGTCACTGGAACCGATGGCAAAACATCGGTTAGCCATTATATTGCGCAATGCCTGCACACCGATACTGCGCGATGTGGTGTACTCGGTACCCTTGGTAATGGCCTGATAGATGCTCTTCAGCCCACCGGGTTGACCACGGCTGACGCGGTAAGTGTGCAGCAGAGCCTGGCAGCACTGGTGGATTCAGGTGCGGTATCAGCGGCCATGGAGGTTTCATCGCACGGTCTTGATCAGCATCGTGTTAAAGGCGTTGCTTTCAATACCGCGGTGTTTACCAACCTGGCCCAGGATCATCTTGATTACCACAAGTCCATGGATGCCTACGCTGACGCCAAGGCAAAACTGTTTGCAATGCCGGGGTTAAAAGCGGCCGCAATCAATCTTGATGATATTTACGGCCGTACCCTCGCAGATCGGTTCAGCGATGATCTGGATATCTGGGGATTCAGTACTTCAGCCGATATCAATGCGCTGAGCATATACAGTGATTTCATTGTGCATGCGCGTTCAATAGAGCCAACACCGGACGGCTTTGAATTATTCGTGGTTACACCCCGGGGCTCGGGACAGCTCGATATCGGCTTGCTGGGCGAGTTCAACGTATCCAATGTGCTTGCCGTTTTAACTGTGCTGTTACTCAACGATATCGCTTTCGATGATGCATTGCACCGGTTGCAAACACTCCTGCCGGTAGCCGGACGCATGGAAAAGATCAAACTGGATACAGGTCCGGCGGTTATTGTTGATTATGCGCACACACCACAGGCATTGAATGCAGCCTGTCATGCCGTTAAACAGCATTTCGCGGGCAAGCTCTGGTGTGTCTTTGGTTGTGGCGGTGATCGTGACAGTGACAAGCGGCCACGCATGGCGCAGGCGGTAGAACAGCTCGCTGATCATGTTGTTGTGACCAGTGATAATCCGAGAAGCGAAGATCCTGAAAAAATCATCGAAGAGGTGTTCAGGGGATTTGATCATCCGCACAAAGTTACTTCGATTGTCGACAGGCATGATGCCATTCAACATGTGATAACGCATGCGGCAGACAATGACGTCATCCTCTTAGCCGGTAAAGGCCATGAGGCATACCAGATTATGGGCGATCGGCAGCTGGCTTTTGATGATCGTAAAGTTGCAAGGGCCCTGCTTGTGGCTCGCCAGTCCGGGTTGCGCCAATGATGATGATGTCAGAAGCAGCCAAAGCACTGGGCGGCGAGTTGATTGGCGCAGATACCCGGTTTACTGCAGTGTCGAAAGATACACGCAGTATTGCTGCCGGTGACCTTTATATAGCAATCAAGGGTGATCGTTTTGATGGCCATGCTTTTATACAGCAGGCAGGTAAAGCAGGCGCAGCAGGTGCGCTGGTGAGTGAAGTTGAGGCCGGTGACATTCCTCTGATTTGCGTCGATGATACACGCCTTGCGCTCGGTGGCCTGGCAGCATACTGGCGCGAACGCTTTGCCGGAAAACTGGTTGGCATTACCGGCAGCAATGGTAAGACCACGGTTAAGGAAATGACGCGCAGCATCCTGGTAAAAGCGGCTGGTGAAGCGCATGTGCTGTCTACCCGGGGTAACCTGAATAATGATATCGGTATGCCGATGACATTACTGTCACTGCGTGAGCAGCATGAGTACGCGGTGATTGAAATGGGTGCGAACCATCCCGGCGAGATCGAATACCTGTCGCATATTGCACAACCGCACGTCGCGCTGGTTAATAATGCCGGCCCGGCCCATCTCGAAGGATTTGGTAGCATTGAAAACGTGGCCCGCTGCAAGGCCGAAATCTATGGCGGCCTGGTGGCAGGTGGTACAGCGGTGATCAATGCCGATGATACTTACGCAGATTACTGGAGAGGGCTATGTGAAAACCTCGATGGCAATCAACAGCTCCTGCAGTATTCAATGCAGCACAGTGATGCTGATATCTATGCCGAAGTTACCGGTGGTGATGACACCAACGAATTTGAGATCACAACACCTGTGGGTAAAGGCAGGATAAGTCTGTCGGTTCCGGGTAAACATAATATTTTGAATGCGCTGGCAGCGGCATCGATTGCGGTTGCGCTTGGATTAACGATCGATCACATCGTTGATGGCCTGAATGCATTCGAGGGCGTGTCCGGGCGTCTGGCAATGGTGCAGGGCGAATCAGGTGCAAGCATTATCAATGACACCTACAACGCAAATCCACGTTCATTGTATGAAGCGATGAAAGTACTCGCAGCGCAGGGTGGGGATACCTGGCTCGTACTGGGTGACATGGGTGAGCTTGGCGAGGCTGCAGAGCAATTGCACAGAGAAGCAGGTGAGCAGGCCCGCGAGCTTGGTATCAAGCAGCTGCTGGCAACAGGTGATATGAGTCGACATGCAGCGACAGGCTTTGGCGATGCCTCGGGTTTTTACGAGGACAGGGAGCAGCTGATCAAGCGCCTTAAACAGTCACTAAACAAAGATTCGACAGTACTGGTTAAAGGATCGCGCAGCATGGGAATGGAGCAGATTGTCAATGCATTGATTGCTGATCCGAAAGGGCGGGAGGTTCACTGATGCTTCTGATCCTGACCGAGTTTCTTGAGCAGTTTCACAGTGGTTTCAGTGTGTTCCAGTACCTGACGTTGAGAGCTATCCTTGGCACGATCACTGCACTGGTGTTGTCACTGATCATCGGTCCAGCCATGATTCGCAAACTGACCAGCTACAAGATCGGTCAGCAGGTCCGTGACGACGGACCACAGTCCCATTTGTCAAAAGCAGGTACGCCCACCATGGGCGGTTCGATGATACTGATCTCGATTGCAATAAGCACCCTGTTATGGAGCGATCTTGATAATCGCCAGGTGTGGATTGCTTTACTGGTGACACTGCTGTTCGGTTTGATTGGCGGTGTCGATGATTACAAGAAGCTTCTCTATGGCAATTCAAAAGGACTGTCTGCAAAAGCCAAGTACTTCTGGCAAACCGTGTTTGGTCTTGGTGCAGCAGTCGTTATTTACCAACTGGCAGAAACGCCGGTGGAAACGGCATTGATCATGCCATTTCTGAAAGATGTGGCGATTGAACTTGGCTGGTTTTTTATCGTCTTCACCTATTTTGTAATCGTTGGTTCGAGCAACGCGGTGAACCTGACAGA
>JARFRD010000010.1 GCA_029287435.1 Gammaproteobacteria bacterium | reverse complement strand
GGCGAGCGGCCATAACCAGTTTTGTCTTTTCGGTCTATTTAGTTCGCCAAACACTTCCTCACCGGCATGAACCAGGGTTGGCAGGTCAACATAGGGCTTGTTTTGAACGTAGGTGCCGAGCAGGGCGCGGTCACAAATGATGTTGATCAAACGCGGTACACCACCACTTAGCTGGTAGAGTTTATTGATGGTCTTTTCATGAAACAGCTGTACGTTGGAGCCAGCAACAGCCAGTCGATGGTTGATATAGGCTTTTAGTTCATTGCGTGATAAAGGCTTGAGGTGAAAGCGCGCTGTGATGCGTTGTGCGAGTTGCCGCATGTTTTCCTGCGACAGGATATCCAGCAATTCCGGCTGTCCCAGGATAATGATCTGTAACAGCTTGTGATGATTGGTTTCGAGATTGGTCAGCAAGCGCAGCTGTTCCAGCACGGTGCTGTCCATGTTCTGTGCTTCGTCAATGATCAGTACGGTTTTTTCACCGGCAGCATTGGCCTGCAACAGGAAAGCGTTGATGCGATCGATGTAGGTTTTAACCGTATTCCCGGTTTCCGGGTAGTCAATCCCGAGCTCATCGCATATGGTTTCCAGCAGTTCGATGGCAGTAATCTTGGGATTGAAGACCAGTGCAATATTGGCCTGCTCGGGTATCTGTTCCAGCAGACAGCGGCAGATAGTGGTCTTGCCGGTGCCTACTTCACCGGTAAGCAGAATGCAGCCGCCCTCACTGTTCAGGCCATAAACCAGGTGCGCGAGCGCCTCCCGGTGCTGGTCGGTCATAAACAGATAGCGTGGATCGGGCGCTATAGAGAAAGGTGGTTCTTTAAAACCGAAGTAGGCGTTGTACATCATATTGCTAATACAGAACCAGTTTGTGCCAACTATAGCGTTTTGGCGTGGTAAATGCAGTATTTTCCTTCAGGCATACAGTGCGGGACATCAACAGGGCCGGCATCTGAAGCAGATTCTGCACCCTGTAGACGTGCTTTCGTCGAAAGCCGGCTGCTACCAGATATGTGGTTGTAACTCGCTGATAATAAAAAAATAATTTATGAATACGCTGATTTTACCCATCCCGTGAGTCAGCTATGTGAAAATGCCGGGGGAATATGCGTCTCACCTGGGAATAAAAGTAAGCCGATGTCAGATAATTACCCGCATATGTTCAAGCCGCTCGACCTGGGATTTACCCGGTTAAAGAACCGCGTGGTCATGGGCTCGATGCATACCGGGCTGGAAGATATCGTTGGTGGTTATAAAAAACTCGCTGCATTTTATGCAGAGCGTGCCCGCGGTGGCGTCGGTCTGATAGTTACGGGTGGCGTTTCGCCAGACTTTTGTGGACAGGTGTCACTGCCTTCAGCCCGCTTGAGTCACTGGTGGCAACTCTACCGGCATCGCCGGATGACGACCGCTGTGCACGAAGCGGGCGCAAAGATCTGCTTACAACTGCTGCATGCGGGTCGCTATGCTTTCCATCCCTTTGCAGTAGCGCCATCAGCGATAAAAGCGCCGATATCACGGTTCAGACCCCGTGCCATGTCACAACGCAAGATTGAAAAAACAATCAACGCCTATGTGCACAGTGCGGTACTTGCCAAACGTGCGGGTTATGACGGTGTTGAAATCATGGGTTCTGAAGGTTACCTGATCAACCAGTTTATTTGTAAACACACCAACGAGCGCGATGATCAATGGGGCGGAAGTTACGAAAACAGGATTCGGTTTGCGCTCGAAATTGTGCAGCAGACGCGCCAGGCTGTCGGTCGTGACTTTATTATCATCTATCGGTTGTCCATGCTCGATCTACTGGAGGATGGGAGTGACTGGCAGGAAATTACCCACCTGGCTCGTGAAATAGAAAAGGCAGGTGCAACATTGATTAACACGGGTATCGGCTGGCATGAGGTCAGGATACCTACCATTGCTGCAATGGTTCCCCGTGCCGCTTTTACCTGGGTGACGGCACGTCTGAAAGACGTTGTATCTGTACCGTTGATTACTTCAAATCGTATCAACATGCCCGAACAGGTTGAGCAGGCGCTCGCCGATGGTGATGCCGACATGGTATCCATGGCAAGGCCTTTCCTTGCTGATCCCGATTTTATGCTGAAGGCGTCACAGGGAAAGCGTTCACGCATCAATACCTGTATTGCCTGTAACCAGGGATGCCTGGACAAGGTGTTTAACAAGCAACGCGCCAGTTGCCTGGTAAATCCGCGAGCCTGCTATGAAACCGAGTTAAGCCCGGGTGTTGCCAGCATAACAAAAAAGATTATTGTCATTGGTCTTGGCCCGGCTGGCATGGCATGTGCCACGGCTGCAGCGCAGCGTGGTCACATGGTGACAGCATATGATCTCAATGGAATCGGTGGCCAGTTGAACTACGCGGTCAGGATACCGGGCAAACAGGAGTTCAATGAGACGCTGCGTTATTTCAGGCACGCCATGGAAGACAATGATGTCGTGGTAAAAACCGGCGAAACATTAACGGCCAGGCAAATAAAAGCGACCGAGTGTGATGCTGTTGTGATTGCAACTGGCGTGAAACCGAGGATGCCGCAGATTGAAGGTATAGACCATGAAAGCGTGGTCTCGTATATAGATGTGATCACACAGAAAGTAGCACCGGGTAAGCGCGTTGCCATCATTGGCGCAGGTGGTATTGGTTTTGATGTGGCAACCCTGCTAATAGATAATGAACAGTCACAAAACAGGGAAGGCTGGTTGAAGAGCTGGAATATTGATATCGAGTACAATCGGCGTGGTGGATTGTTAGTAGAGCAGGCTGAGAATAAATCCGGGCGAAAGATTTACCTGCTGCAACGCAAGCAAACCAAACCCGGCAAGAGCCTGGGTAAGACGACTGGCTGGATCCACCGAGTGCGCTTACGCCAGGCAGGTGTGGAAATGCTTTCAGGTGTTTGCTATGAAAAAATCAATGATCAGGGTCTGTTCATCCATCACCAAAAACAGTCACGTTTGCTCGATGTTGACCAGGTGATCATTTGCGCCGGACAGGAATCAAACCGTAACCTTGCTGATGAATTACACGCAAGTGGCATGCTGGTTCATGTCATCGGTGGAGCGGACAAGGCGCTTGAGCTTGATGCCGAAAGGGCAATCAGGCAAGGCTATGAACTCGCGCTCAAACTCTAGGTTTATATTTCAACATGGTTTCATTTATGCGTACGGTATTACTGCTTGTTGTTGCATTGTTCATTGCTTCATGTGACACGCCAGTCAGTGAGAAACCGGTTAAGAAAAAAGTTGAGATAAAACCTAACACGGTTGAACACTACCTGGTAAAGGGACGTCAGTCAGGAAAGCAGCCCAACAGGTTGATTAATGAGAGCAGTCCCTACCTGTTGCAACACGCATACAACCCGGTTGAATGGTATGCCTGGGGCAATGAAGCATTTGAGCAGGCGAGGAAGCAGAACAAGCCCGTATTCCTGTCCATCGGCTACTCTACCTGTCACTGGTGCCATGTGATGGCAAGGGAGTCCTTCGAAAACGCGGAGATTGCTGCCCTGTTAAATGAACACTTTATCAGTATCAAGGTGGATCGTGAGGAACGTCCCGATATTGATAGTGTATACATGGCAGCAACCGAGATGATCAACGGTTATGGCGGCTGGCCGATGACCGTTTTCCTGAACCAGGATCTTGAGCCTTTTCACGCGACCACGTATATGCCGCCGTTCAGCACGGATGAACACAGTGGTCTGAAAGAACTCCTGTTGAAGGTAGTGGCGTTGTGGCGGGATGAAAGCGAACAACTGAATAGCGTCGCTGACCAGATTGCGACACTGATCAAATCCCAGGCCGACCATGCGGTTCAGGATGTAGCAATCCATGAAGACATCGTTGCCCGGGCGTATTCCCAGATCACAGAAAGTTTCGATGATGAACACGGCGGCTTTGGTGATGCACCCAAGTTTCCATCACCGGGTATCTATGCGCTACTGGGTAAATTATCAAAACCCGGTGAGCCATTCGCCGATGAAGCCAGGCATATTCTGAAGACTTCGCTGGATGCGATGGCCGACGGCGGTATACACGACCACGTGGGTGGTGGTTTTCATCGCTATTCAGTTGATGCACAGTGGCAGGTGCCACACTTCGAAAAAATGCTGTATACCCAGGCATTGATGGCAATCGCCTATATCGATTTGTACGAACTGGAAAAAAATGGTCGTTACCGAGAGATTGTCAACGCGATCATGGCGTTTGTTTTGCGTGAATTGCGCGACCAGTCAGGCGGGTTCTATGCTGCGCTTGATGCTGAAAGTGCCAGACCAGACAGACCGGGTGAAAAGGCAGAAGGTGTCTACTATCTCTGGTCTGCTGCCGAACTGCAACAGTTAGTACCTGCGCAAGCCTGGCGACTCGTATCGAATCATTACAATATTCATGATGATGGAAATATCGACTTGGATCCCTATGGCGAATTTGAAGGATTGAATATTTTTTATGTCAACAATGATGACGGACAATATACCTTGAGCGAACAGCAGCAGGCCTTGCTGCAGGAAGCGATCAACGCGCTTGCAGATGCACGCATGAAACGGCCACAGCCGCATCTTGATGACAAAATCATCACGGCCTGGAACGGGATGATGATTACAGCCCTGGCCAGGGCCTCTGATGTTTTCTACAAGGCAGATTACAAGGTGTATGCATTAAAGGCGGCGGAATATATAAAACATACAGCGCTTGATCAGCAAACATATGATTTGTTCAGGCAGTCGCGTCTTGGTAATGCAGGCGTCAGGGCGGGTCTTGATGACTACGTCTGGTACGTCAAGGGGTTGCTTTCGCTTTATCGCGTAACGGGTGACCGTAAATGGTTAAACCTCGGTGTCAAACTGACCGAGCGCCAGATCGAGT
Organism: Gammaproteobacteria bacterium; assembly: GCA_029287435.1. Lineage (GTDB taxonomy): Bacteria > Pseudomonadota > Gammaproteobacteria > SZUA-229 > SZUA-229 > JABDQW01. The sequence goes on along the minus strand of JARFRD010000010.1, from coordinate 19,160 downwards.
TTTTTCATGATGAAATCAATGGTGGTTTCTTCGAATCCCGTGAGGATGAACATGTGCTGTTCCGCTCGAAGTCTGCTTACGATGGTGCCTTGCCATCTGCCAATGCGATAGCTCTCGACAACCTGCAGGCGCTGTTCAGGCTGACCCGAAACAAGAAATGGCAACAGCTTGCTGAACAAACAGCGGCCGTATTCGGTGCAACCATTAATGCCAATCCACCTTCCGCAGCATGGATGCTATCGGTGATGCCATAACATCTTATGTTTGAAAGTCTATAGCAGGAATTTTTCTGGCACCCCGAATTGGTTAAAATACGCGGATGCTTGAAAGAACCATCTCAATTGCACCCATGATGGGTTACACCGATCGTCATGCGCGATACCTGTTGCGCCTGATAAGTCGGCACGCACTGTTGTATACAGAAATGATTACGACCGGTGCCGTGTTGCATGGTGACCGCAAAAGGCTGCTGGGATTTGATTCGGCGGAACTGCCTGTGGCAATACAGCTCGGCGGCTGCGACCCGGAGGAGCTGGCCGAAAGCAGCCGAATTGCCGAAGATGCCGGGTATTCAGAGGTGAATCTGAATGTCGGCTGTCCGAGTGACCGGGTGCAATCCGGGCGCATCGGTGCCTGCCTCATGAAAGAGCCCGATCTCGTAGCCGAGTGCGTACACATGATGCAGTCCCGTGTTTCCGTTCCGGTGACTGTAAAGTGTCGCATCGGCGTGGATCACATGGAAGACTATGAGGCGTTTCTGGCTTTCATCGAAACGGTGGCGAATGCTGGTTGTGATACCTTTATTGTGCATGCACGCAAGGCCTGGTTAAAAGGCTTGAATCCAAAACAGAATCGAGAAATACCGCCACTAAGGTACGAATATGTACATCGCCTGAAAACAGAACATCCCGAGCTGAACATCATCATCAACGGTGGCATTAAAACCCTGGAAGAAATCAGTGCACAGCGTGAGCATGTGGATGGCGTCATGCTGGGGCGCGAGGCTTACCACAACCCTTACCTGCTATCCCGGGTCGATGAGCTGTTTTATGGTGATGACCAGCGGCCGTTATCACGTGATGAAATCATGGAAGCTTTTATTGCTTATACAGAACAGCAGGTTGAGACGGGTACAAAACTTCATGCGGTAAGTAGGCACCTGCTTGGCCTGTACAAGCATGTACCCGGTTCGAGTGAATGGAAACGCTATTTGAGTTCGAACATCCACAAGCCGGGAGCCAATACCGATGTGCTGAGACAGGCGCAGCACATCTTTACCTCGTAGCCAGCTACCAGGTGAAAGCATCAGCATTCACCCAGTCGTGATTTCCAGCTGACCAGCAGGCTGAAATCCGGTGAAGCGCCGGGGTCTATGTCCTCGCTCACGCCAACATCCAGCGCCGAGCATTTTCCCGTATTCATGGTTCCGCCAAAGATAATGATCAGAGCATCACCGAGAAATTCAATATCGGTGTTCTGGTAATAACTGCCATGCCCGGCCAGCTGAAGCTTGAGTGCGAAGGTCTGGTTGAGCCCGATTTGTGTTCCGGCATGTCCAAACCAGACGAAGCTTTCCGTTTCAAGCCCCGGGAGTACGCTGTCGCCGGGAAACACAGCCCCCAGGTTTGCATCAACACTGAACCAGGTATCAAGATGGCTGGCAGCGGCCAGCATCACCGCAAAATCCACATCATCATTACCCGTTAGCTGGTTACTGTCACCCAGCGGGATATCGATGGATGCCCAAAGGCTGAGCGCGTTTTCGGATGATTGATGCAGCTGCCGACCAATAGCGAGCTGTGAGTCGGTCAAGCCTGACTGTGAGTTAGTGAGATCGAGCTGGGTGGTGCCATTTTTGGTATAGCTAACTCTGAACTGGTCTTCTGGCACGTTGGGACGAATACCCCTGGGTAAACCGAAAAACTTATGCCATTCATCAATGGCATGATCGAATGTTCCACCACTGCGATAGATGAATGGCAGGTCGAGCTTGATGGCCCAGTTGTTATTCAGGCCATAGGTGCCGCCGAGCGTCAGATGGTAGGACTCGTAGTCAATAAAGAGTGAGTCATTCGTTCCAGCATCATCGTTAACCGTATTCGCAATATCCAGCGAGATGTTGTACTTGAACTGTTTCGAGTCGGGCAGCCATGCATTGGTTGGCATTGGCTGACCATAAACCAGCGTGAGCGGGTTCTGGTCTCTGGTGAGATAAGGGGATGCCAGTAAGCTTCCACTTACACCACACAAGATCAGGCAGAGGAAAAGCGGGGGCAATAAAAAAGCCCCTGTGGCCTGTAAGCCAAAGGAGCTTTTATTGTTCAGGCTGATATTTTTCAGGCTGAGCTTGATTATTTCAGGCTTGAGTAGAATGCAGCCAGGTTTTTAATGTCAGCATCGCTCAGCGGCTTGGCCATTGGATTCATGGTTGCATTTTTGCGAGTACCGTCACGGAAGCCTGTCAGTGTAGCAATCAGGTAAGCTTCTTTCTGGCCTGCCAGGTTAGGGTAGGTTGGAACAGCGCTGATACCATTAGCACCGTGGCAGCCCGCACAGGTCGCTGCTTTCGCTTTACCTGCAGCAACATCACCAGCAACGGCTACGTTAGTAGCAGCAGTCAGGGCAACAGCAGAAATAACGGTCAGGAATTGACGTTTCATAGTAGTCTCCGAAGATGATGCTTAACCTGAGGCAGGAATGTCCTGAGCCAAGAAAAACATAATATAAATCATGCGCTTATGCCAAAAAACGCGTTTGTAATCTGTTAAAGCGGGGGAATAATACCTTAAATGAGAGGCGTTTAAAACCTTACAACATTAGTGGATTTATGCTGTCAGAAGTACCGTCCACCACTTGCTATAACTACGACAGCCAGACCGATTAAAAGGTTCAATCCGATCAGTTTCCTGATTTGCGCCAGCCTCGCGGCACCATCCGGGTAGTCCTGCACGATAACGGCATGCCTGAGCCGGCGATAGGGTGCAAAGAACACGTGCAGATAAATCAGGATCATGACAATCCCGGCGCCATGCATGATATGTATATGCATGCCGGCATTAGCGAAACCGCCGAAGACGCTGAACAGCATCCAGTAGCCGGTTGCCAGCAGCACAATAATGCTGAGCCACACCCAGACGAAGAAACGCTTGAATACCTGTACCCACAACTGCAGGCGCTCGGGCGGCTGCAATACCTCTGCGGCAGCAGGACGCAGCGCCTGGTGCGCGAAAAACATGCCTCCGACCCAGATCAGGGCGGCCACTAGGTGCAATGCAATGCTGATGGACATAATTTTCTCCGATATCCGCTGTCGCGCATGATACAGGGGTACAGACGCCGGCGCCACAATGTTGTAAAGTGTGCGCCCTTTGAAGTACTCAGCCCAAGAGGATTAATCATGGCAGACTTTCAGATTGCCCCATCGATTTTGTCCGCAGACTTTGCGCGACTCGGTGAAGAAGTTGATAACGTACTCAAGTCGGGTACGGATATCGTGCATTTCGACGTAATGGATAACCATTATGTGCCAAACCTGACAATCGGTCCGCTGGTTTGTGAAGCATTACGCAACCACGGCATCACTGCACCCATTGATGTGCATCTGATGGTCAAGCCTGTTGATCGTATCATCCCTGATTTTGCCAAGGCAGGTGCGACTTATATTACGTTCCACCCTGAAGCTTCCGATCATATCGATCGTAGCCTGCAGCTGGTTCGTGATAGTGGCTGCAAGAGCGGCCTGGTCTTCAACCCGGCAACACCACTGAGCTATCTTGAATACGTGCTCGATAAAGTGGATATGGTTCTGCTGATGTCTGTTAACCCGGGATTTGGCGGCCAGTCATTCATCCCGGCAACACTGGACAAGCTGCGTGAAGCGCGCAAGATGATTGATGAGTCTGGTTATGACATTCGTCTTGAAATTGATGGCGGCGTCAAGGTCGACAACATCCGCGAAATTGCTGAAGCAGGTGCCGACACCTTCGTTGCCGGTTCAGCTATTTTTGGCGCTGCATCCGATAACGATGCGAATACCTACAACACAGTCGTTGGCAAGATGCGCGACGAACTGGGCAAGGTTGCCTGATTAAACGAATGGATACAAAGGTGATTGACGCTGCAAAGCTCAAACGCCCTGAAATGGTATTAATTGACGTGGACGGCACACTGGTCGACAGTGTGCCGGACCTCGCCTGGTGTGTTGATGCCATGATGCGCGAACTCGGTATGCCGGAGCGTGGTGAGAAGCGTGTCAGGCACTGGGTAGGCAATGGTGTTGAACGCCTGGTGCAGCGAGCCCTGGTTAACCAGCTCGATGGTGAGCCTGAGCAGTCACTGTACGAAAAAGCATTACCGATTTTTCGTGATTTTTACAGTGAAAACACATCCAAACGCAGCTGCCTCTACGATGGCGTAAAGGAAGCACTGGACTTCCTCAAGACAACGGGTGTGCGTATGGGCTGCGTCACCAACAAGGCCAGCCAGTTCACCTTGCCATTACTTGAAGATCTCGGTGTGCGAGATTACTTTGAGATCGTTATCTGTGGTGATGAGGTTGAGCGCAAGAAACCCGATCCACTGCCTTTACTCATGGCTGCTGAGAAGCTTGACACCCAACCACAGTCATCCATGATGCTGGGTGATTCCATGAGCGACGTCAATGCAGCACGTGCGGCTGAGTTCCAGATTGTCTGCATGTCATACGGTTATAATCATGGTGAAGATATCAGGGACTATGATCCTGATGCTGTCATCGACTCGATGGATGAAATCCGCGACATTGTCGACTGGTAAATCATGCTGGTAACATTATTCAGGCTCAACTAAGATTTACCTATGAAAACATTTTCCGTACAAAAGGAAGCAGTCAGCAGCATCACCTGGCGATGGTGATTTTTTTATCTACTGCGTCCTTAAGCTTTTGTACTGGAAAATGATATGTCTTCAATCAATCTCGACAATCTGAAAAAATCTGACTGTAACCGCGTCCCGCTGGTTCGAGAAGTTCTTGCCGATCTCGATACACCGCTTAGTACTTACCTGAAACTGGCCAATGCGCCGTATTCATACCTGTTCGAATCTGTTCAGGGTGGTGAAAAATGGGGTCGTTACTCAATCATCGGTTTACCCTGTCATACTGTTGTCAAAATATATCAACGCACGATCACGATAGAAGTTGATGGCAAGGTAAGTAGCCAGGAGCAGGTAGATGATCCACTGCAGTGGATCACGCAGTTTCAACAGCAGTACAAGGTGCATGAAGATGAAAGCCTGCCACGGTTTACCGGCGGCCTGGTCGGCTACTTCGGGTACGAAACGATCGGTTATATTGAATCGCGCCTTGATCGTGACAACAAACCCGATCCGCTGAAAACACCGGATATTCTACTCATGGTCTCCGATGAGGTTGTTGTTTTCGATAACCTGTCTGGCAAGCTTTTTATCATCGTTCACATTGATCCGCAGCAGGATAATGCATTGGCCGAGGGCGAGCAGCGTCTACAGGCCATTGAAGAAGCCCTGCAACAACCGGTGCCGGCAACACCAGCCCACGAAGCGCACCGCGTTAATGAAGCAGATTTTATCTCCGGTTTTACCGAGGAAGGTTTCAAGTCGGCGGTTGAAAAGGCAAGAGAATACATTATCGATGGTGACATCATGCAGGTGGTGTTGTCGCAGCGTCTGACCATCCCGTTTCATGCGCGACCGCTGGAACTCTACCGTAGCTTACGCAGCCTGAATCCATCGCCCTACATGTACTACCTCGACCTTGGTGATCATCATGTTGTGGGATCATCACCAGAAATCCTGGTACATCTTGAAGATAACCAGATCACGGTACGACCTATTGCCGGTACCCGGCCCCGTGGTGAAGACGAAGCTGCCGACAGGGCCCTGGAACAGGATTTGCTCGCTGATCCCAAAGAGCTGGCTGAGCACCTGATGCTAATCGACCTGGGGCGTAACGACGCCGGTCGGGTCAGTGAAACCGGTAGCGTCAAGTTAACTGAAAAGATGATTGTCGAGCGGTACTCGCACGTGATGCATATCGTCTCCAACGTCATTGGTGAGTTAAAAGCTGGCATGAGTGCTATGGACGTACTGCGCGCAACCTTCCCGGCTGGTACTGTGAGTGGTGCACCAAAAATACGCGCGATGGAAATCATAAATGAACTCGAGCCGGTCAAGCGCGGTATTTATTCCGGTGCCGTCGGCTATCTTTCATGGAACGGCAACATGGATACGGCCATAGCCATCCGCACTGCAGTCATCAAGGATAATCAGCTCTCGATCCAGGCAGGCGCAGGTATCGTCTACGATTCTGTGCCGGAAAACGAGTGGGCTGAAACCATGAACAAGGCGCGTGCGATATTTCGTGCGGTGGCACTGGCAGAGGCCGGGCTGAACGCGAGTAACTAGAGTCGTGCAAACCAGCGTGATGTTAAGAAGTGTGCTGTTGCTGGTGGCGCTGTTGTTTCAGCTGTCAGCAAACGCAGCTTACACGCCGCAACTCATGGCAATCGTGGTCAATGAGGCCGATCCTGAAAGCAGGCGCATTGCTGATTACTATCAGCTCATGCGTGGTGTACCTGACAGCAATGTTATTACCGTTAACTTGCCTGTTGATAAAGATACTGTAGGCAAGGAAAGGTTCGAACAGGTTTACAGCCAGGTGCAACAGAAGACACCGGGTTACATACAGTTTTATGCGCTCGCATGGAGCAAACCATACAGGGTAGGCTGCATGTCAATTACAAGTGCTTTTGCATTTGGTTTCGATAAAGCTTTCTGTGCCAAGGGTTGTAAGCCAACAAAGCAGAGTGCCTACTTTAATTCTTCGAGCCGAAAGCCATACACGGATCTCGGTATTCGCCCGACGATGATGCTTGCGGGCAGCACGACTGAAAACGTGTACGACATGATCGACAGGGGCGTTGCATCAGATGCAACTTACCCGAAAGGAACGGCTTACCTGGTGAGCACCAGTAACAAGGCGCGTAACGTGCGGGCTAATTTTTTCCCGAGCGTTAAACAGCACCTGGGCAAGCGTATCAATATTGAAATCGAAGAAACGGATGCGCTGAAAAATAAACCCGATGTGCTGTTTTACATAACGGGCAAGGCGAAGGTTGCCCAAATAGAAAGCAATCAGTTTATTGATGGCGCCATTGCAGACCACCTGACATCAGCAGGTGGCCGGCTGTTTGGCGGTAAACAAATGAGTATACTGCGCTGGCTGGATGCCGGTGCCACTGCCAGCTATGGCACCGTGGTTGAACCCTGTGCTTTCCCACAGAAGTTCCCACACCCGGCAATTGTCATCGATCGCTACACGCGAGGCGAAACCTTGATCGAGGCTTACTGGAAAAGCGTAGCCTGGCCGGGGCAGGGTCTGTTTGTCGGTGAGCCGCTGGCTTCGCCCTATGCAGGTCTGCGTATAGATAAAATTTAACGCTAAGGTATGATGTTCCGATGCTGATAATGATCGACAACTATGACTCCTTTACCTACAACCTGGTGCAGTACCTGGGTGAGCTGGGTGCTGACGTCCGGGTTTTTCGTAATGACGGTGTCACCGTGGACGAGATCAGGGCGCTGAATCCTGAGCGCATCATGATTTCACCGGGACCCTGTACACCGAATGAGGCCGGTGTTTCGATGGATGTAATACGCGCCTTTGCAGGTGAGGTGCCAATACTTGGCGTATGTCTTGGTCACCAGAGCATTGGTCAGGTTTACGGTGGCGATATCGTGCATGCACGAGAAATCATGCATGGAAAAACATCACTGGTTTATCACAAGGGTGAGCATGTCTTTAAAGGCTTGAGTAATCCCTATACGGCAACGCGTTATCATTCACTGGTTATCGATAAAAATACCTTGCCTGATTGTCTCGAAATCACCGCGTGGACTGAAACAGAAAATGGTGAGGTCGATGAAATCATGGGTGTCAGGCATAAAGAATTAAACGTTGAAGGTGTCCAGTTTCATCCGGAATCGATCCTGACTGAACATGGACATGACCTGTTAAAGAATTTTCTTGAGGCCTGATTCAGAGGCTGAACTGAGGAAAGTAAAAATGAACATGCAATCTGCGATCAAGGCTGTTACCGAGAACCGCGACCTGACATCTGAAGAAATGACATCCGTGATGCGGCTGATCATGACCGGGGAAGCAACACCTGCACAGGTCGGCGGCTTCCTGATTGGCCTGAGAATGAAAGGCGAAACTGTCGAGGACGTTGCAGCTGCTGCCGCTGTTATGCGCGAACTTTCAAGCAAGGTTGAAGTTGATAAGGATCACCTGGTCGATACCTGTGGTACCGGTGGTGATGCTTCGGGCAGTTTTAATATTTCCACGGCCAGCGCATTTGTTGTTGCTGCGGCAGGTGGCCGGGTTGCAAAACACGGCAACCGTTCAGTATCCAGCAAGTCAGGCAGTGCAGATGTGCTCGAGGCGGCTGGTGTGAACCTGGAAATGACACCAGAGCAGGTTGCGGACTGTGTCAATGAAATCGGTGTTGGTTTCATGTTTGCACCATTGCATCACAGTGCGATGAAGCATGCCATCGGGCCACGCCGTGAAATGGCTGTGCGTACCATATTCAATGTGCTGGGACCGCTGACTAACCCGGCCGGAGCACCAAACCAGGTACTGGGTGTATTCAGCCGTGAATGGGTAGAGCCGCTGGCCCAGGTACTTGGCAGGCTTGGCAGTGAGCATGTGTTGGTCGTGCATGCGGAAGACGGGCTCGATGAGATCAGTATTGGCTCGGAAACACATGTGGCAGAACTGAAAGATGGTGAAGTATCGGTTTATACGATCAAGCCGGAAGACTTTGGCATGACAACAACCGAGTTGTCTGCGGTCAGGGCGGAAGATGCCGAGCACAGCCTGAATATAATTAAATCTGTACTGGCCAACGAAGCGGGCCCGGCCAGGGATATTGTTTGTCTTAACGCGGGTGCTGCTATCTATGTCGCTGGCATGGCAGACAGCCTTGCGGCAGGCGTCACACGCGCGCAGCAAGTCATTGCCAGTGGTGAGGCCGCTGAAAAACTTGATCAGCTGGTTAACAAAACCAACGCATAAACATGAGCAATGCAATGGATGATTCACGCTCTGATATCCTGGAAAAGATACTTCACCGCAAGCGCGAGGAGATTGCAGAACGTTCGAGCAAGGTTTCTATTCAGGAGCTGAAAGCCAGGGCAGTACAGGCTGATCCTGCGCGCGGCTTTATCACGTCAATAGAGCAGCGAATCAGCAAGAAACAGGCTGCCGTCATAGCTGAAATTAAAAAGGCATCACCGAGCAAAGGCGTACTCAGGGAAAATTTTGATCCCGCAGCAATCGCGAGCAGCTATGACAAACACGGTGCAGCCTGTATATCCGTACTGACAGATAAGGATTTTTTCCAGGGTGGTGAAGACTACCTGCAACAGGCGCGGTCGGCCTGTTCTATTCCTGTAATTCGCAAGGATTTTATTATTGATCCTTACCAGGTGTATGAAGCCAGGGCAATCAATGCGGATTGCATTCTGCTTATCGTGGCGGCGCTTGGTGATACCGAATTGCAGGAACTGCTGGACCTTGCGCACCAGTTGCAAATGGATGTGTTGATGGAGGTGCATGATGAGGCAGAGCTTGAACGCGCACTAAAAACAGGTGCGCGCCTGATCGGAATCAATAATCGCAACCTGCGTACCTTTGACACCAGTCTGTCGACAACTATTGATATGCTCGACAAGATTCCGGATGACCGGATTGTGGTTACCGAGAGCGGTATTCATACACGGGATGATGTAAAGCTGATGCGCGATAACAACGTGCACACTTTCCTCGTGGGTGAGGCCTTTATGAAGGCTGAGGAGCCGGGTACGAAACTGGCCGAGTTATTTGGTTGATTTGCCACAGAGATAACAGAGTTCTTTAAAGCTTAAGTAAGCAAACTCCCCGCAGTCATTTCGACCAAAGCGAGAAATCCCCCTGAAGATTGTGATACCACCATGAGATCTTTCGCATTCGCTCGAGATGACGCTTTTTTAATAAAATTCTCTGTGATCTCTGTGGCTATAGAGTAGTCACCGGGTTCCATAAACAACGATTGTCTTACCATGCGCACTGATCAGCTTGTCATCTTCGAGCTCTTTCAGAACGCGACCAGCCATTTCGCGTGAACAGCCAACCATCTTTGCAATTTCCTGACGCGTGCTCTTGATTTGCATGCCATCGGGATGTGTCATGGCATCAGGTTCCTTACACAGCTCAAGCAGGCAATGAGCAATACGACCTTTAACATCAAGGAATATCAGATCGCGTACCTTGAAACTGGTCTTTTTCAGGCGATCAAATATCTGCCCGGTTAGCAAAAACATGATAGCTGGATCTTCGCTAACGATTTTACGAAAACGGTCATAACTGATTTCAGCAATAATGCATTTTGTGCGGGCAATTACCCAGGCCGTGCGTTTGCCTTCCTTTCCTTCTTCAAGCTCAAATAAACCGACTTCACCGAAGAAGTCACCTTCATTCAGGTGTGCAAGGATAATCTCATCACCTGATTCATTCTCTGCCTGTACGCTTACAGAGCCCTCAATGATATAGTAAAGGCTATCCGGAACATCGCCTTCATGAATGATAATCTGTTTGGCGGTATATGTTTTATGGTGGGAGTGCTTGAGTAAGTTCTCAAGAGAGGGGTTCAGTTTGGGTATTTCGCGGACAATGCTCATGTGAATATCCTTGCGCCACAATGAGCCAATCATATTACATGACAATTTTTTATATCAAAAGACAAGAGTCAAGCGAGTATTTAAATGAAAGCAACGGTTAAATGGCTGGATCACATGTCGTTTGTCGGAGAGTCCGGCAGTGGTCATTCAGTGGTAATGGATGGTGCGCCGGATGTCGGTGGCCGTAACATGGGTGTAAGACCGATGGAAATGGTATTGCTTGGACTCGGTGGGTGTACAGCCTTTGATATGGTTATGATACTTCAGCGTCAACGGCAGGCGATTAGTGATTGCCAGGTTGAGGTGGAAGCAGAACGTGCTACCGAGGTGCCTAAAGTCTTTACTAAAATTCACGTACACTACATTGTTAAGGGAAAGGGGCTAGCGCCCGCAAAAGTTGAACGAGCTGTTAATATGACCGCCGAAAAGTACTGTTCCGTATCGATCATGCTGGCAGCGGCGGCTGAAATTACACACGATTTTGAGATCATAGAAGAGTAAAGCGCCTTGTCTGACAGTGTTAATGCCGCCTTTGGCGGTTTACTTCATATGTTTTACCACGCCTGGTTCAGGTTTCATCCAGAACAAGCCTCCAGTGTGGGTCTTGATGAGTTCTCGGGCTTGCTGAGAACATATGACGATGATGATATCGGTGCCTTGATCTCATTGGGTCAGAAAATGATCTCGGCGCTCGATGAGATCGATATCGATGAGCTCGATGAATGTCATCGCATTGATTACCAGATTATCAAGGCAGCAGTCAGTGTCGAACTGCATGATCTACAGGAAGCAGACTGGCGTTACCGGAATCCACTGGATTATGTGCCGGTGCATGCGATTTACCAGTTGTTGATACACCCGGTAAAAGATGTACAGGGTGCAATCAAGCATCGTTTGCAGAAAATACCTGAGCATCTGCGCGGGGCGCGCCTGTATTTGTCCGAGTTGCCCGAACAGGTAGTGCCTGTATGGCTGGATGCTGCACGGGAACAGTGTGAGATAGGTGCAAAATTTATTCGCAATCTCGGCCGTCATCCCCTGGTCTTGGATAAGTTTACCAACCCGGCGCGCTTGCAGCCGTTACTGGATGATGCTTCGCATGCACTCGATGAATTTGCACACTACCTCGATGTGGAAATTTCAAACAAAGCCAGGGGTGATTTTTCTGTCGGCCATGACCGCTTTAATCGCCTGTTAAATGAAATGCATTTTCTTGATGTTGATGTACAGGCAATGCTCGCCTTCGGTGAAAAGTTCCTGGAGGAAACCAGGGAACAACTCAAAGCACAGGCGGCGGCCATGGGTGAAGATGCAGATGTCGCTACTGTACTCAAAACAGTAACAGCGGAACATCCACGTCCCGAGCAATTGCTCGATGCCTACAGAAAACGCATGCGAGATGCTTCAGGCTGGTTGCATCAACATGAGCTTATTAGTCTGCCGGAAAAGGAATCGTTGCATATCCAGGAGACACCAGCGTTCTTAAAACCCCTGATTCCCTTCGCTGCTTATGAACCACCGTTACCACATGATAAGAAACAGCGTGGTTTATATTACATAACGATTTCAGACGATGATGCTTTATTGCATGAACATAACCAGTACAGTATTGATCTGACCTGTGTGCACGAATCTTACCCGGGACATCATTTGCAGTTTGTAACCGCTAATCATGTACAGGCTGATAACATGACGCGAACCATTCATGCTTCAGCATCCCTGTTCGAAGGCTGGGCGCTCTATTGTGAAGACCTCATGGAAGAACATGGTTTCCTGGATAAACCGGAACACCGTTTCATGATGTTGCGTGATCGCCTGTGGCGTGCATTGCGCGTGATCATAGATGTAAAAATTCATACTGGCGAGTTGAGTTTCGATGATGCGGTACAGCTCATGGTCGATGAACTGGGATTCGACCAGCAACAGGCACACGGGGAACTGGCCTGGTACTCAGGCGCACCGACCATCCCGCTCTGTTATGCCACCGGTTATGCCTTGATCAAGGCGCTGCGTGAACACCAGGAAAGCAAACCTGGCTTCGATCTGAAGGCGTTCCATGACAAGTTACTGGGGCGTGGTTCAATTGCATTGCCACTGGTTATCAAGGAAGCGTTTGGTGATGAAGCATGGGATTATGCCAGGGGCAAGGTTTTTTCCTGAGTTAGTCTCTCAAGCCAGTCAAATCAGCCAACCTGGCTGCGAGCCAGGCAGGCGCGCAACAATGCCTGTTATCAAAGCGTCATGATTTATCCTGCCGGCTTTTTGTTTTGCCCTGCAAATACAGCAGTCGTGCAACTAGCAAAGCGCATAAAATCAGAAACCCGTAAGGGTAAGGCAATACACCGCTGAAGAATAATCCCAGGCTGCTGATCAATAACAGCAGGATCAATATCAGCGCTGGGTCTGGCCAGGTTTTCATCATTGCCCACCTAGTTTCGTGAATAACCGCTGAGTTCAAGATAACCCACGCCATCGTGGCTGCCACTGACCGTGACCGCACCTTCCCAGTAAGGCACCGTGTGTAACATTTCCTGGTCGGCGATAGCGGCCTCGATATTGATATCGATAGCATGTTGTGGAATTTGCATTTGCCAGCCGATGGGGTAAATGGTGCCCTCGGGGCTGGTCCAGGAGTCGACAGCTTTCAGCCGGGTATTGTTCAGCGACAGTTTCTGCGCGCGGCCCTGTTGGTCCACCAGCACGCCCTGGCTGTATTCCTGGGGCTGACCATCCTTGCCGCGCATCTGGTAAAACATCAGGTCCTGTCCGTTGTCGAGTTGCAGCGAAAACCAGTCCCAACCGGCCTGGTCGCTGGCCAGCGCAGAACTTGACCACTCGCGATCAAACCAGGAATTACCTTCGACCTCGATATCGCGGTCCTGGAAGCGAATTTTTCCGCTGGTCGGCAGGCGCGTATAGGAATAGTAATAGGAGGCATTACCGGGCGCCGCACTTTTTTGTGATAACCCGTGGTCACCCTGCAGCACCAGTGGTTTGTGGCTGGCGCGCAGATGCAGATCGATGGAAAATGTGTCGCTGGAAGCGCTCAGCGTCAGCGGAAATGTTTGCCCGCTACTGCCGCTTATCGACCATGGACCTAACCAGATGCGCAAGGGATTGGCCTGGGTGCCGGCAAGGCCGGCCGCGGCTCGGCTGAAACGCTCCGTGCTGAGATGTTGCTGCTGCTCTATATCACTGAGCGCGAGGTGTCCCATGTACAGCTGATGACTGCGCCAGGTCGAATCTTCAGCCGCTGCCCCGGGCCTGAGCCCAATCCGGAACAGGGTGAGCTGGTAACCGAAACGTTCGCCGTGCATCGATTGCAGGTTGCCGGTGAAATACCACCACTCGGTGGCATATTCCGGATGCGCAGCATGATCGGCCGGAAACTCAAAATTACGTGGCTTCAGCACCCGCCTGAAACCGGGGTCCGGAGTACCACCCATGGTGGCGGACACGGTCAGTGTATTGCGAGTTGTGGAATCCGGTTCCGGCGAATTGCAGGCAAGGATCAGGGCGCTGCTCAATAACAGGACTAATCGTTTCATATCAGTCCTCCCTCAGCTGTGGTGCCGGATGGCTGCGACTGGCGCTCCAGGCCGGATACAGGCTGGCCACCAGCGCCGACACCAGGCCCAGCATCAAGGTGGACCACAGTGGTGTGGCTTCGACGATAAACGGCATGGTCCAGCCGAATGCACGCAACTGGATCGCATCGGTCAGCACCCAGGCCATCGCCATCCCGGTGGGTATCGACAACAAGGCGGCGAGCATACCAAGCATCACCGATTCCAGCATGATCAGCAGACTGACCTGGGCACGGGTCAGGCCGAGGGCACGCAGCACCGCAAATTCCTTGCGACGCTCCAGTTGTACCGCCATCAGCGCGCTCAGGATACCAATGAAGGCGACCATGATAGACAGAATTCTCAATACTTCGGTGATGCGGAAGGTGCGATCAAACACTGCCATGGATTCACGGTAAATCGCGCGTGCCTCGGTAAATTCCAGTGCATGTTGATCGGCTAACTGTTCAGTCACGGCCAGGTGTAAATGCTGCTGGTTAGCTTCGCTGGCGAACAGTGCCAGGGTGTCGACGACATTGTCAGACCAGTGCCTGCGGTAGACCGCCAGATCCATGAATATGCGGCCGTGTTCACTGGCATAATCACGGAATATCGCGCTAACCTTGAACGCGATGTCACCGCCGGGAGATGCCAGCGACAAGCCATCACCCGGCTTGAGGTCGAGTCGATTGGCCAAAGGCTCAGAGATCATGATCTGGCCACTGTCGTATCCATTCCAGGCACCGCCTGCGCGTTGATCGAGCAAATCAAAACCCTGGCGCGATTCTGCAGCCAGCTGCGCGGCGATCAGGCGCGTGCGCTGGCCTTCAATAGAGACATACCGATTGCGGTAAAGACTGATCGCGGCAACCTCGTCCAGTTCGGCGGCTTGTGCGACCACCGGTGCCGGTAAAGAAGCGCCATCGGCAAAGCCCTCGGCGGCTATGTACAGGTCAGCATTCAACAGATCCTGTAGCCAGTCACTGACCGAACCGCGCATGCTCTCGACCATGATCGCGACGCCAACTGTCGCCGCCAGCGCAACCATCAGTGCCGCGGCAGCGGTACCGAGACGGGAGATATGGCGTTGCATATCCCGGGTTGCCATGCGCCAGACACCACCCAGCGGCAGTCGGCTGAGTAATCTCTGCGCCAGCGGCAAGCCAACCGGCGTCAACATCGCTGCACCCAGTATCATCACAAACAGTCCGGCGAAAGCGCTGACCACACCACCCTGCAGGATGAAGGTGATGGCCAGTCCGGTTATCACCAGGACCAGGCCAGCCACTGCCAGTAGCGGCAGTTGTTGTCTGCTGGATTGTTCCAGTGCCGCGCGTGACAGGGTGGTCAGTGCCGGTGTTCGCGCAGCCTGACGCGCAGGTAACCAGGTGGCGACAAGGGT
The DNA here is from genome assembly GCA_029287435.1 of Gammaproteobacteria bacterium. Classification (GTDB taxonomy): domain Bacteria; phylum Pseudomonadota; class Gammaproteobacteria; order SZUA-229; family SZUA-229; genus JABDQW01. The sequence goes on along the minus strand of JARFRD010000010.1, from coordinate 3,455 downwards.
CCCGGCCAGCCCCAGCATCACCGCCTTGAGTAATGAATAGACACTGATCTGCATGGCGTCGGCGCTGACCTGGTAGTAAAGCTCGCTGATGGTGGCAGCGACGATTGTGGTCAGACCCTGTCCCAGCCAGATACCCAGCACACAGCCGAGTACGCTGCCGACCACGCCTAACATCAGCGCTTCGGCCATGATCATGCGGTTGATCTCCTGTTGCGTGACGCCCAGCGCGCGCAGACGCCCGAGCAGATTGCGTCGCTGCACAATGGAGAAACTCATCGCATTGAAAATCAGGAAGATGCCGACCAGTAAAGCCAGCAGACTCATGGCAGTCAGGTTGAGTTCAAACGCCGCGGACAATCCGACCACGCCCTCGGTTTGCTGTTGAATATCAAGCAGTTTTACCGATGGCGGTAACCGTCCCTCGAACCAGGCCAGATCGTCTGCCTGCAGGATCAGGTCGATATGGCTAAGGCTGTTGTGCATACCGCTGATGGCCTGCGCGGTGGCGATATCAACGACCAGAATATCGCGACTGGCGACACTGTCGTTGTCACTGATCAACAGCACCTGCAAAGTGTATGATTGGCCCTGGTGTCTCACAGTCAGGCGGCTGTTGAGGTCGATGCCGAGGGCGGTTGCTGCCGAGCTGCTGACCGCCACTGCATCAGGACGGGCCAGCCAGTCTCCGAGACTAGTGTCACCGCGGATAGCTGCTGGCAGATCATTGCGAAATCCACCCTCGGCAAACACATCGACACCGAGCAATCGGTATCGTCCGCGATAGCCCTCGAGGGTTACCGTTTGCGAGATCACCGGTGCCATTGGTGGATGGCCGGCCGCGGTGAAAAGTTCGCTGTACAGGGCCGCTGGCAGCTGGCCACTGTTAGCGACGATGCGATGGGTAGCGGCACCGGTCAGTTGCGCGGATGATAACGCGAAAGAGGCTTTGGCCGCGCCATTTGCCAGGTCCACTGCCAGTACCACAGCGACGCCCATGGTGATACCCACCAGGGCCAGGAGAGCCTGCCAGCGATGGCGCAACTGGTAGTTGATGCCTGAGCGCAGCAGCAGACGCGGAAATCGCTGCTTATTCACGCCACGCTTAACTCGCCATGCTGCAGGCGAAGGACACGGTCGGCGGTCTGCGCGACAGATGGGCTGTGGGTCACGATGAGCATGCTGGTGCCCTGGTCTCGGGCCAGTTCGTTGAGCAGGGCAATCACCTTTTGTCCGCTGTCTTCATCCAGATTGCCAGTGGGTTCATCCGCCAGCAGAATCTTCGGACGATGCGACAAAGCACGGGCAATCGCGGTGCGTTGCTGTTCTCCACCGGATAATGAATCCGGAAAACGATCGTACATCTGATCAAGACCGACCTGCTGAAGCAGCCGGGTTACCCGCTGGCGTATCTGGGTGAGGTCATGACCGGTTAATTCCATTGGCAGCGCGATATTCTCGCCCACGCTCAAGGTCGGGATCAGGTTGAAAAACTGGAATACAAAACCCAGTTGCTGTCTGCGCAGCAGGGTACGATCGGGTTCGGCGAGTGCATGAATATCCTTGCCGTCGATCCAAACCTGTCCGCTATCAGGGGAGTCGATAGCGCTCAGCAGGTTAAGCAGCGTGGTCTTGCCACTGCCGCTGGCACCGACCAGGGCAACGATTTCACCCTGCTCGATGTCAAGATTTAGTTGATCGAAAATGGTCTGCGAGACAGTTCCACTTTGGTAACGTTTGGTGAGTCCGCTGACTTTAAGCATGTTGGTAGCTTGGTTGAGTGCTGGCAAATCATGCGGCAAATATAACAGATCTTCCGCTTTGTAATTGTCCGAACTCCGGCTTAGCGCAGATGACGCCCGCCATCCATGGGCAGCACCCGCCCGGTCACGTAATGGCTTTGCAACAGGTAATCTATCGCGTGCTGAAATTCATCCAGCCCGCCTTCGCGTTGCATCAGGCTTTTATCCAGGGCCTTGCGACGATAATCATCGTTGTCGTCCTCATTAAACAATACCAGTGCCGGTGCCAGGCTGTTGACCTTCACCTTGGGTGCCAGTTTTGATGCGAACGACTGCGTCAGGTTGTCCTGCGCCGCCTTGCTGGCAGCGTAAGCAATATGTTTTTTGCTGCCCCGGCTGCTCACGTAATCACCAACATGAATGATATCGGCATGCATGGCCTGGCTTGCCAGTAGTAATGGTTCCAGGGCCAGGTTGAGCTGATAAGGGGCGCTGACGTGCACCTGCATCATGCGCCGCATAATTTCCGGGCCTGGCAGGTCGGCCTTTTCGGGTAACCAGTCAGAGGCGTTATGGATGATCGCTCGCAGGCTATGATGTTTTTGCAGTATCGTCTGCACCAGTGCATCGGTCTGTGCTTCATCATTGAAGTCGCATTGATAAAGCTCTGCACCTTTGCGCTCTAGATCAAGCAGGGCCGGGCGCTGGCTGCGGTAGGTGCCGATGACCAGAATGCCGCGATCGAGGAAGGTATGTGCCAGGTGCAGTCCGACACGCCTGGCAACGCCGGTAATCAATAACGGCTCTTCAGTGCTCATGGGTTGAGAAATTCGGCCCGGGTATGGATGTTTTCCTTGAAGCAGCCGCCCAGCGCCGTCGTGCTGGTCTGCGAATTGGTATCCTGCACGCCGCGCGATTTAACACAATAATGGGTAGCATCGATACTGACCGCAACATCATCGGTCTCCAGCAATGCCTGCAGTGCAACCAGGATCTGGCGTGTCAGGCGCTCCTGCACCTGGGGACGCTGGCCGAAGAAACGCACCACGCGATTGATCTTTGACAGACCGATGATCTTGTCCCTGGGAATGTAGGCAACCTTAGCAACACCATCGATAGTGACAAAATGATGTTCACAGGTGCTGGTCAGATCGATATCGCGGATCTTGACCATCTCGTTGGCGCCCATCTTGTTTTCAATCAGTGATAATTTCGGGAACTGGCGGTAATCCAGGCCCGAGAATATCTCGTGCACATACATCTTGGCGATGCGATGCGGGGTTTCCGCGAGGCTGTCATCGCTCAGATCAAGCCCAAGGGTGCTGACCACGTCGGACATCAGCTGTTTGATGCGTGTGTATTTTTGTTCCAGATTGAGACCGGTCTCAATCATCGGTGTTTCCAGGCCATGCTGTATCAGGGTGTTGCTTACCAGTATGGCTTCTTCGGATAAGCCGCTTTGTTGCTGAATCTTGGGATTGCTGAGATAGACGGGATCAGGGCTCATGAAGCTTTCTCCAGGTAGTTTACGACGTTGGCATTATCTGCTGCGTATTCCAGTGACAATGAGACCGAATCGGCAAAGCGCAGCGCATGCGGTTTGTCCACGGTGACCCGTGTCTGATGGACAGTTGGATGTTCACAGCTGATGGTGAGTATATCGGCGACAAGTTTCTCGAGTAGCAGAAAGCGCCCCTGCTCGACATGCTTGATAAC
>JARFRD010000142.1 GCA_029287435.1 Gammaproteobacteria bacterium | reverse complement strand
TGAAGAAAATGGGCATCGTCCGTTCGACCTTTGTTATCGATAAAGAAGGTGAGCTGATCGATGCGATTTATGGTGTTACCGCGGATGGCCATGCCCAGGAAATGTTGGCAAAGGTTAAAGGGTACTGACCCCTTTTATCTGGCCGGTGGGCAGCAAATCAGTCAGCCGAGCCAGCAGGATTTGGCGAGATCTTGCAATAATCAGGGCAAAATGGTGGAACGAATAGCAACTTGAAAAGCGTGAACCCGCGGCGCAGGGTGCTGATTTTTGCTGCACGGGAAATAGTGTATCCAATTGAATTATATAAAAAAAATATCCATTAAGCCGTTTTTGTCACTTCTGTAGGGTGCAAGCCTGGCAAATAAACCAGTTTTTTGGGCTCTAAATGTCCGGATGTCTACTCGCCTCTATTAACTTCGCCAGATTTTGTCCGATAAGCTAGGAATCATGTATCTATCTAATTATTAAATATTTTTGCTGTCTGGATGACATTATGAATATCTATACCGCTGGTCGAGGTTTGTTTACAGCCGTAACGATGTTGCTCCTATCGGCTTCTCTGTGCGTCATGTCCGGCTGTGGAGATAAAAAAGCAACGGCAACAAAAACCATCGGGGTTGTTTTGTTTGGCGATTCTCGTCAGCCCCAGGTCGATGGGTTCAAGGATGGCTTGTCCCGACTGGGATACAAACCCGATGAATCGATCAAGTATGTAATGCGAAATGCAAAGAACAAGCGGCCGGAACTGAAGATGCTGGTTCAGGACTTGATTGACCAGGACGTGGACCTGCTGGTTGCGGCCGGTGGTCTCGAAGCCGACACAATGAAGAAAATGCTTGGAGGTAAAAAAATCCCGGTAATTGTGCTTTATGTGAATGCGATTACGGAAAGAGGTCTGGTGCAAAGCCGTCGCGAGCCTGGTTGGGAGGTGACCGGTATTGATAACCTCAACGCGGAGTTATCGGGTAAGCGGGTTGAGCTGATGCAGGATCTCTTGCCGGATATGAAAAATATCCTGATTCTGTATTACGAGAAAATTCCACCTTCACGTATTGGCGTGGCCAAAGCCAGAGAAATAGCGGAACAAAGTAATATTGGAATTGATGCTCGAGCAGTATCCAGTCGAGATGAAATAAAGCAAACAATGGAAAGCCTTGAGCCAGGTGAAGTCGATGCCATGCTCACAGTGCCGACGGCACCAATCGATAACGCATTGAAGGATGTTATTTTGCCAAATGTTGATCGCTTGAAGCTTCCATTAATGACCCACTCACGGCCGTTGGCGGAAAAAGGAGCGTTAGCCAGTTATGGCGCCCATTTCTATGATATGGGCGCTCAGGCAGCCCGGCTGGCTGACAAGGTTCTCAAAGGCGTTGACGCAAGCCGAATTCCGTTTGAAACGCCCAAGAAAGTTGTTTATACGATGAACGAAGAAGTCAAGGATGCATTGGGTATCCAGCTAACCGACGTTGTACGCATTCAGGTTGATGAATTTATCAAGACGGATAAATGAGCATATTCACTGTTAAAAGTCCAAGACGTATTGCCAACAAGATTATCCTGTTGGTTTTGGCGTTGGTGCTTTTTTCAATTGTGCTGTGGGGCTCTCTTATCTATATCGGGTCGAGAGACGAGCTGATCAAGACAAAAACCGATCAGTTGAATGAAATAGCCTTTAATACATCAAATGAAATAGGAAAGTTTTTTATTCCGATATTCGTAGAAGCAGACGTGATTGCTTCAGTGATAGCTTCAGATCCTGACAGCCAGAGTACTCTTGCCTCCAGATTATTAAATTCGTTCATAAGCAATCGTTCAGAGATTGAAGAGGCCAGTATAGTCGATCACCAGGGGCAGGAAGAAAACCGGGTTTCCCGTATGCTGGGGGTCGGCAGGAACGAAGTACGAAGTTTTTCCGGTGATGCGGTGATAGAAAATGCCCTTATGGGCGAGCGAAGTGTCAGTCGCGTCATGTTTTCAGAATATCTTGAGCCAATGGTAAGTTTCGCTACACCCATAAAGTCTGGCAACGGGCCAGGTAAGGTGATTCGGGCAGTTATTAACCTGAAATGGCTGTGGGACACTGTTCAATCGCTGCAAATTGAACAAAGCGGATATGTTTACATTGTTGATGAATCGTTGAAACTGCTGGCCCATCCGGATCCCAGTCTTGTGCTTTCGGGCTCGCATTTGCAGGGTTCAACAGTTTCTCAAATGCTTTCCAGTGAAGACCGGCAGGCGAAGCTGGAGATCTACAGGAATTTTGACGGGGATACGGTCGCCGGGGTTGGCTACTATGATCCGGTTCACCGTTGGTGGATTATTGTAGAACAACCGGTCGATGAAGCGCTGGCCCCGTTGAATCGTTTGATAAACCGTTTTGTTATGGCGTTTGTTCTGGCGATAATTTTGACCGTGTTTATAGTGGTCTACTTTTCCAAGAAGATGATGCGCCCACTGGAAAGCCTCGAAGGTGCCATTGACCGATTGACGAATGGTGACCGGAATGTGCAGGTAAGTGTACCTGTAGATACTGAGCTGTCTTCATTGTCAGAAGCATTTAACGAGATGGCTGTCAATCTGGACGAAAAGTCCGGTGAGCTGGAGTACCAGGCGTACCATGATGAACTGACGGGGTTGCCGAACAGAAAACGACTGTTTAAGTACATTGAAAGTACGCTGAAGAGAAACAGAAAAACCACAAAACCGTTTTCATTGTTATTGCTTGATCTCGACAGGTTCAAGGAAATTAATGATTCTTTGGGTCATAAATGTGGTGATCTTCTGCTTAAGAAGCTAAGCGAAAGATTGTTAAATGTATTGTCTGAAGATGACCTGGTGGCCCGTTTGGGCGGAGATGAATTTGCGGTCGTTCTTAAAAACGCTGATACGCTGGACAAGGCAAGCCTGATCGCTGTAAATATCAGGGCTGTTATACAGGAGCATTTTGAACTGGAAGGTATGAGGCTGTTGATCGACGGTAGTGTCGGTATTGCGATGTATCCAACACACGGTGACAGTAGCAACATTCTTATGCGACGGGCCGATGTTGCGATGTACTATGCAAAAAAATCCGGGTCTGGTGTCGCGGTATATGATGAAAGCTATGATATAAACAGTGAGCAAAGACTGGCCCTGATTAGTGGGTTGCCCAGGGCCATAGAAGAAAACGAACTGGTCCTCCACTACCAACCCAAGGTCTGTGTGAGAGACAGGAAGGTGACGGGTGTGGAGGCGCTGGTACGCTGGGATCATCCCGACCATGGTTTATTGCCGCCGGACCAGTTTATACCCATAGTGGAGCTCGGTGATTCCATTATTGCATTGACAAACTGGGTGGTTAACAAGGCATTCAGTGACTGTCGTAAATGGCATGAACAGGGTATTGATATCGATATCGCTGTTAACGTTTCAACGCTGAATATACAGGATGAGGAGTTTGTAGCGCATCTGAGCGCGGCAATTCTGAAACATCGTATCGATCCGGGAAAGATCCAGCTTGAAATTACTGAAAGCGTCATCATGGCAGATACAAGCAGAGCGCTAAAAACGATTAATACTCTCGATTCAATGGGTATCAGAATATCCATCGATGATTTTGGTACAGGATACTCTTCGCTGGCCTATCTGAAAAAGATGCCGGTTGATGAGCTGAAGATTGACAAGTCATTTGTCATGGATATGGAGCAAGATGAAAACGATGCTGTTATTGTAAGATCAACAATCGATTTGGCGCACAATCTCGGTTTGAAGGTACTGGCTGAAGGTGTAGAGACTGAAGCGGCATTGAATCTTCTTGATGTACTCGGTTGTGATTCGGCCCAGGGGTTTCATATCAGCAGGCCTGTTCCCGAAAGTGCATTACTCGCCTGGATGCAGGATTGGCAAGGAAAAAATGACTTGCATGTGAATATCCACGATGAAAGTGCGCCAGACCAATTGATTTTGGTATCGAAAAGGAAATCAGGACAGTAAATCTTGCGCAGTCCTGTTTAGCTGTAGGATCGGTCGTCAGACCCTGATTGCTGCAGGTACTCAACACCTTCCAGTCTTTTAGTTCTCCTGTCGCCACCGGTTTTCAGGTAATCAGTTCCTTTTGCTCTCCTGTCGCCACTGTATTTAAGGTGCAGTCTGCGTTTATCTCTCCTGTCGCCAGTCGATATGATATTGCCGGCTGTATCGATTCGCCTGGCTCTCCTGTCGCCACCATATTTCGGTTGATCCTGGTTGTTGATATCAGTGGCGCTTTTCAGGAAGCCGGCAATATCGGGGTTGAGCCGAACCAGGTTGTCCAGTTTGCTCCGCGCTGTTTCCTTGAACAAAAAGCGGATTTTTACGCCTTTGTTTGCGTGGGTTGTCAGCCACTTGAAGTCCATTATTTCGTTGGCGTGCAAGTGTGCGTTTCTGGCATCCAGAATTACTTCCCGTATGTCGGGGTTAAAGGCTTCGTTAAAATAGCGTGCAATCTGACTGCATGAGTGGCACAGGATCGTGCCTTCCATCGAGATCACCAGTGTATTTCCGTTTTCAATCCTGGATGTCAGGTGTACCTTTGAAACTTCGATAATGTTAATGATAAAGGTGGCCAGAATTGCAAAGCTCACAGCTGTGTAAATATCGACAACAACTACCAGGAACGCGGTGCTGAAGAATATTGCCGCGGTTTTCCTGGTGCTGCGCAGGTAGCGTTTCATAATGCCGAGATTGACCATGCTCAACCCGCTTAAAAACAGCAGGCCACCCAGAATCGACAACGGGATGTAGGCAATTACAAAGTCCAGAAATACCACCAGTATGATGGTAAAGGCCGCGGAGTAGAGCAAGGCGCGTGAACCTGAGCCCAGCTCTTTTTTTGCGACACTTTTATTGATTGAATTGGCGACCGGGGCGCCATGAAGAAACGACAGGGCTATGTGCTGTATGCCCTGGGAAAATATATCCCGCAGCGGGTTCATGACCTCATCGTCCGCTCTGATCGCCTTGGCCACAGTAATGGCCTGTAAAGTGCTGATAATGGCTATAACAAACGCGGGTGCAATAAAGTTTGCCGCGATAGGCAAACTGGCCTGCCTGAAGTCGGGCAAACTCGTCGCCGGTTCAGGTTTATCCAGCCGACCCGTTCAATATGAAACGAGTAATACGATTCCAGTACCAGTAATGCGACGATACCGACGGTCAACGCTCCAATGATATTGTAGCGTTTGTATTTGCTCCTGCGTATGAGTAATCCTGTACCTATCGTGATACATCCAAGGATCAACGCAAAATAGCTGCCTTCTCCTGCGTAGCTGCCAATACCCAGGCTGACTACATCAAATACCAGCCATTGTTGATATGACAGTTGCGGCAGGCCGAGCACCATGTAAAGGGTTGCCAGCACAAATATGATACCGATGCCCAACACCAGGCCTTCGATAAGTTCCTGGTTGAAATAGTCCGTGATGTGGTACTTGGCGAATATAAAGCAGAAGAGCAATTGCCAGATGCCGACCATCAGGGCCAGGGAGGCGACATAGCCGATGTACAGGTCGCCCATTTGCGGAGCAAAAGGTGTAACCGCCACGGCTATTAAAATGGATGTTGCTGAATTGGGGCCGCCGACGGCATAACGTGAAGCATTCAGGAAATGGCCGATAATGGCGCATACGATACTCGCATTAATCATCATTACCGGTGGAATGCCGGCCAGGAAAGCAAAGCCAATGCTCATAGGCAGGTTAATCAGTGCCATGATGAAGCCGGGAAAAACATTTCTTGAAATTTCAGCGTGGCTAAAGCGCATTATAGATTTCCCTCTTCGGTTTCTTCCTTAAACCAAAGTTCCATAGCCGTGTTTGCCAGGTAAGTATAAAAAACCGTTAAGTTGCTGGCGCCAGGTGCGGCCGGTCGCGTTTGAACGCTGATAAATTCGGCGATATCCAGCGCCTCCTGGGGTGAAAGCAACGGATTTTCGTGAGTTGCGCCGGGTGGCATATTATTCAACAGGAATGAGGCCAGGCGACTGGAATAGGACAAGGTCGCAGTATGTACAAATGCCTCGCCCCCATTGATCGGTGGAGGTGTAAACGCGGGTACAGCATCATAACGGTCGGTGCCATAACCTGCCGGGCCGTGACATATCTGGCATTTCTCTGCGTACGATTTCTGGCCAGCTATAATACTGGCATGCCGGGCGGCGGTTCCGCGAACATTTTGAATGCCACGACTGTCTCTGTTTTGCCCTATATGCAGCCCGTTCTTTTCAGCTATCCATGCCATATACAAGGTAAGCAGCTTGTAATATTCTGAATTGGAGCCGTAGAGTATTTCGTTAATAGAGTGTGCATAACAACGCGCCACGCGCATTCTATTGGTGTAAATAATGTTGTTCGCGGAATATACGCCTGGATAGTTCACTACGGCGTCGCCGATATGAACCGCATATTCCTTGCTTCCGCCTTCCATGTGGCATGACGAGCAGTTCATTTCGGTTTTCCAGAAGCCGTATCCGGTTGGCCGGTTATTGGTGGTGTCGGTGAAAATGTTACAGCCTTTCACTATATAGGGCGCGATATCACCCTTGGGCCTGCCAAGTTTCTCAAATACCCTCATACAGGTATATGACGTATTCAGACCGGCCAGTTGTTCGTCAGAAAGTTCAATACCATCATCGGGCTCGATATCGAACACACGTTTTTCCTGTCTCGCCTTTTCATAGGCATAGACCATGATTTCGGTAATTCTTACTTCATTGTAAAAGGGTTTCGTGCCGCCATAGCGTTTTACGAATTCATACTGAACCGCCTTTTCGAAATCAATAATCCTGCCTGTATTTTTATCCAGCCTCGGAAACTTTACCCACAATGCGCCAAGAGAATCGGCTTTTGCGCCAGGCTTGTCGTTGTGGCAATCAATACAGTTTTTAATAACTTCGCTGTTATTACCGGGCTGTAGATTGTTAGGCCTGGTGAATTGAACAAGATTGTCATTTGATGAGTGGTAAACGTGTTGCGTGCCATTCCATAGCATCTCTTCATAGTGGCCGGCTCTTGCCATTGGGCCGATATCCAGCCTGCAGGCCTCACAATCCGGAGATACACCCGGCTGATAATCGACCCCATGTACCGAAAAAATAGCGACAAGAATGACTGCCATCACCAGCACACTGGCGACGTCGGATTTTTTTAATTTATAAGCCAATTTCAATTACGTAAGCCTCCCATTGGTTATGAGAGGGCAAAGGCTTTTTCAGGCCTCGCTTCAGAAAGACTTTCTGGATAACTGAACGGGCGGCAAAAAACGATTGCGGCGAATGCGCCCGTCTGGTCGTTAAATGTTTTCAGCATGAATTTGGCCATTTCTATATGGCCCGGCCCAGCGCACGCATGTTTCCCACCAAATGGTTACTATTTTCAGCGATCCCTGCAACGTGTCTTATTTTTGTAAACCAAGAGTAAATGCTTTTTCTGCCCAAGTCTAAATAAATGGTGATTGGGGGCAGAACTCAGGTTCCACTAACACCAGCGATGACTCTCCGTCCTGATTTATTCGATATTTTTTGACGCCATTTTCACAGCTCTGGCCGGGGATCGGAATTCCGGGCTGGCAACTACGCCTGGTCACAGGGCGGGGAGTTGTATGGCAGTCACCGTCCCGGGCCTTTGCCGATCAGACAGTGGTGATAAAAGTGGTCAGTACCTGTTAAGTAAGGAGACTGACCACCCTGGCATTCAGAGTGTTACGATTATTGCTTCAGAACGCTTTCGAGTACGACACCCTGAGCTCCGCTCTTGCCTATTTTCGGCATAAACATGGGTACTTCCTGTTTATATTGCCTGTACTCTGGCAGTGCATTTTCCAGGTCTTTCTCCTCCAGTCTTGTGCCGACGAAGATATAGGCTGTGCACAGCAGGGCAAATGCCAGGTGCGCAATAGTCATGGTTGGCGCTGCCCACAGGCCAATCATGAGGCCGACGTACAGGGGGTGGCGCATGTGGCGATACAGCCAGGGGGTTTTGAATTCGAGTTGTGTGTAGGGTTTGCCGCGAAAATACAGCCATACCTGGCGCAGGCCGAACAAGTCGAAGTGATTGATCTGGAAGGAGGCTAAAAACAGGATTCCCCAACCGATGGCAAACAGGCCGTACAGGATACCGATCGCCACGGGGTGTGTTACCTGCCAGAGCACGCCACCCAATGGTTGCCAGAAATACACGATGCCACCCAGCATTAGCGTGGACGCCAGTACATAGGTGCTACGTTCAGCCGGTTCCGGGATGATTTTTGTCCATGCGCGCTTGAAGGCAGGTCTTGCCATGATGCTGTGTTGCAGGGCAAAGGCGGTAAGCAGGCCGATGTTGATTAACAAGGCAAGGCTGAGATCACTGTCGCCGATCGAGTCCAGTGACGGCGCTACCATGATGTTGCCAATGAACATAATTGCGTAATTGAATACGCCGAAAAACAGCAGGTAGGCAAGTACGCCATAGCCGAGTGTGAGTATTCTTTTAAACATGATTGGTTCTCCTGTACTGATAAATGCTGGTGTTGCCTGAAAGGGTGCTGTCTATGCGCCTGTATAGGCGAGGTCGCTCATGATTTGTACGAATAGTTGTTTCAGTTCGTCTGTGCCTTGGTAAATATATTTGATGATTTTCATAATGATGCCTTTTCCCTGTTGTTAGATGCCCACCAGCGATGCGTTGAATCCGAGGCGGGTCAGTTTGTTCAGGATGGCGAGGGCACGTGTCTGGCCGGCGTTATAAACCACCATGATGAAACCGGGTCTGGTCTGGTTCTGGTCAAACTTGATGACACCCTTAATGCGTTTTACCTGGTTGGCGACTTCTTCAAACTGCATCTGGCTTAGCGGGTTTCGGGTGTCAATGATGACGTCGGTTGCTGTGTGGTTCATGCGGTTGCTCCTGTTTGCTGGTTTCTCGGCAGCTCGGGCAGCCGTGCTGCCTGATGTGAGAAGCCTAGGGAACAGCGGGCTTTGAAAATACTCTCGATTGTGTAGTATCCAGCTACATAAAATGGAGTAACCCACTACACTAAAAAATTAACCGGGTTTCACGCACCGGAGGAGGGTATGGATATGGAATATGGTCAGTTCTGCCCCATTGCCAAAGCGACTGAAATTCTTGGTGAAAAATGGACTATTCTGATTTTGCGCGAACTGATTATGGGGGGCAGGCGCTTCAACGAGCTGCAGCGCGGGCTGAGCCTGATATCCCCGACGCTATTATCGAAACGCCTCGATTCACTGGCGCAGCACGGCCTGGTGCTGAAGAAAAAAATTCCCGGCCAGAAGGGGCATGAGTATTTCCCCACGGAATCCTGCCAGGAGCTGTTACCGATTATCCGCTCCATGGGCGAATGGGGCATGCGCTGGGCGCGCTCCAATCTTTCAGAAGACGACTATGATGTCGAGTTATTGATGCTGTACCTGAAACGCAGCATCGTGCCGCAAAAACTGGTCGGCGACGAGACTGTCATCCGCTTCAAGTTCACGGACATCGATGAGTTTCCTGACTGGTGGCTGGTCGTTACGGGGGATGAGCTGGATCTTTGTGTGAATGATCCCGGCAAGGAAGTCGACGTTTATTTTACCTCCAGCGTGAAAACCATGGCGGATATCTGGATGGGGGAAAACACTTACCGTAAGGCCATGGGCAGGGGTACTTTAACCGTGGTCGGCAACAAGGCGCTGACACGCAACATCACTTCCTGGATGGCCAATAGCATCTTCGCGGACCTGCCGCCGGCGCATGAAATATAATATAAAAGTATAAAAGGGGTCAGTACCCTTTACCTTTGTACTAAATATTATAAAAGGGTAAAGGGTACTGACCCCTTTTATACTGGTTGCTTAAAGCGGCAGCGGTGTTACCGGCGACAGGTTCCAGATGCCGCTGTTGTACTCGAGCATGGTCCGGTCGGTGGAGAACTTGCCACTGTTCGCTGTGTTGAGAATGCTCATGCGCGTCCAGCTCTGCTGGTCGCGGTAAGCCGCGGCGACGCGTTCCTGGGTATCGATAAATGTGCGGAAGTCCGCGGCTGTCAGCCAGGGGTCACTGGCGCTGGTAATCGAGTTGATAATGTCGTCGAACAGGTGTTTCTCGAACTGATTGAAGTACCCGCTTTTCAATAGCTGCATGACGGCATACAGGTCTGCGTCGGCGTCAATGATATCCCACGGACGGTAGTCCTCACGGGTCTCGGCAACCTGTGCGGCGTCGAGGCCGAACAGGAAGAAGTTATCGTCTCCTACTTCTTCCAGGATTTCGATATTGGCGCCATCCAGGGTGCCAATAGTGATGGCGCCGTTCATCATGAACTTCATGTTACCGGTGCCGGAAGCCTCTTTGCCGGCCGTGGATATCTGCTCGGAGAGATCCGCACCCGGACAGATAACTTCCATTGCCGAGACACGGTAGTTGGGCAGAAACACGACTTTGAGCAGATCGCCCACGTCGGGATCTGCATTGATGATCTTGGCGACGTTGCTGATCAGCTTGATGATATCCTTCGCCATCGCGTAACCCGGTGCTGCCTTGCCACCAACCAGCACGCAGCGTTGAGTCCAGTTGGCGGTATCGCCGCGCTTGATCCGGTTGTACAGGTGAATGACGTGCAGCGCGTTGAGTAGCTGACGCTTGTACTCGTGAATACGCTTTACCTGTACGTCGAACAATGCCGACGTGGCGATCTTCACGCCACAGTCGCGCTCGACCATGTCGGCGAGACGTTGCTTGTTGGCCAGCTTGACCTCGCGCCAGCGTTGCTGAAATGCCGCATCGTCGGCATATTTCGTCAGTCCCTTGAGCTTGTCCAGTTTGGTGACCCAGCCGTCACCGATGTGCTCGTTGATGAGCGCGGACAGGTCCGGGTTGCACATGGCCAGCCAGCGTCGCTGGGTGACGCCATTGGTTTTGTTGTTGAACTTGTCCGGCCAGAGTTCGAAGAAATCACGGAACAGGCCTTCCTTGAGCAGCTGCGAATGCAGTTCGGCCACACCGTTCACCGAGTAGCTGCCGACGATGGCCAGGTACGCCATGCGCACCATGGGCGTATCGCCTTCCTCGATAATAGACAGGCGCCGCAGCCGATCGGTATCGCCGGGCCAGCGTTGTGCCACCCGGGCGAGGAAGCGGGCATTGATTTCGTAGATGACCTCCAGCAGCCGCGGCAGCAGGTTCTGGAACATCTGCACCGGCCATTTTTCCAGCGCTTCGGGTAACAGGGTGTGGTTGGTGTAGGCCATGGAGCGGGTGACGATATCCCAGGCGCGATCCCAGTCGACACGATTCTCATCGACCAGCAGGCGCATCAGTTCCGCCACGGCGATACTTGGATGGGTGTCATTGAGCTGGAAGCAGTGCTTGTCGGCCAGCGTGTCGAAATCGTCGCCGTGCAGTCGCATCCAGCGGCGCAGTACGTCCTTGAGACTCGCGGAAGCGAGTAAATACTGCTGGCGCAGGCGCAGTTCCTTGCCATTCTCGCTGGCATCGTTGGGGTAGAGCACCATGGTGATGTGTTCGGCGTTGTTCTTGGACTCCACCGCCTCGGCATAGTCGCCGGCATTGAATTCGTCGAGGTCGAATTCGTCGGTGGAGGTGGATTTCCACAGGCGCAGACTGTTCACCGTGTCGTTGCGAAAACCCGGGACTGGAATGTCATAGGGCACCGCCAGTACATCGTGCGTATTCACCCAGCGAACCCGCTGCGCACCGTTTTCATCGGTGTAGGACTCGGTGCGGCCACCGAAGTGGATGCGCTGGGTGTATTCCGGGCGCTCCAGTTCCCAGGGGTTGCCGTCGCGCAGCCAGTGATCCGGTTCCTCGATCTGGTAGCCGTTGACGAGTTCCTGGCGGAACATGCCGTACTCGTAGCGAAGACCGTAACCCAGTACCGGTAACTGCAGCGTTGCACAGCTGTCGAGGAAACAGGCGACCAGGCGACCCAGGCCGCCGTTGCCGAGGCCGGCATCGTGTTCGGCGGTTTCGACCTCTTCCAGTTCGATCCCGTAGTCGTACAGCATACGGGTCACCGCATCGGTGATCCCGAGGTTGAGCATGGCATTGCTGAGGCTTCTGCCCATCAGGAACTCCAGCGACAGGTAGCAGGTGCGCCGCGCATCCTTTTCTTCGTAGGCGTAGCGGGTTTCTTTCCAGCGTTCCATCAGCCTGTCGCGCACGGTGTAGGCCAGCGCTTCATACAGGTAGTGGCTCGTACAGTGTTGTTTGTCCCTGCCCAGAGTGCGGTTGTAGTAGCGAAGGAAATCCTCATCGATTGCCTTCTTGTCCATCGCCAGCGGCGGCAGTTAGGTCAGTTTAGGATGATGGGTAAATGCATTTTGCTGTCTCTTATAAAAATATTAATATTCCTAAGATAAATTGATATTTTATATATATGTGTTCGCAGTATAATTAAAAAAAAAATTTTTTA
>JARFRD010000003.1 GCA_029287435.1 Gammaproteobacteria bacterium | reverse complement strand
GTCGTTCAGAGTGTCAGGGGCTTAGGTTGAATGGCGTACAGAAGCTGATGAAGGTCTGGAATAGGGCGGAGAGTTGCCGTTCACAAGATGCTGGATTCCCGCATACACGGGGTTCCTGATCGGCGCTCATCGACCAGGACTTGCCGTGTCCCAGCCCTCATGTGTAGGTCAGCAATACAGCAGAACCCGACGTTCTAGTCCTTCAATCAACAATCGTGACCGGTGTTACGAAGCCAGGTGGTTTGATCGCGAGCACAGAGCAATCGATCTGATTCAGAATCGTCTCCGCTGTATTGCCCATGATGAATCCGGGAACACCGGTACGGGCCACAGTCCCCATGACGATAAGGTCTGCCTCGATCTGTTTTGCCAACGCCGGGATCTCTTTGCGTGCATTCCCCTTTACCAGGTGCGTCCGGGGCTTGAGATAATCCAGGGCGTCCTGTCCCGGATTGCCGGTTACCTCACGCATCAACCCGTCCAGACTGGCCGCGTGCTGCTGTCTCACCTGTTCGACGCAGGCAATGATTTCCTCTTCTGGCTTATGCATAAATGCGCCGCGCATGGCACTCTCGGCGACGGCATGCCAAACATGAGCGACATGCAGTTCGGCAAACTCGGATAGCGCCAGGGAACTGGCCAATTCAAGGGTCTGCTGGTTCAGCGCGCGTCGCGAAGCCAGCTCTTCCGGTGGATACGATTCGTCTACATCAACTGCCGCCAGGATGCGGCGGTTGCATTTCTGCTTCCCGGGCTTGACGAGCCAGACTGGACAGGGGCACTTGCGTAACAGATGCATATCCTCACTACCGAACAAGCGATCCAGCCACTCCCGGGCCTCGGGTGCCTTGATCACCAGGTCGCGCCCGTTGCGCAGTACCTCGCGGATGATTTCCAGAAAAGGCTCGCCCATCAGCACTTTGGTTTGTATCTCGATCCGTTTGCGGTAAGGATTAACCAACGTTTCCAGCGCCTCTGCATGCGTATTGACCAGTGTGGCCTGCAGGGTGGCAGATATCGGCCCACCATCAGGCATCCCGATGCCTGCAGTAATGCGATCAGCCACGTCGACAACCATCAGGCTGGCCTGATTATTCTCAGCCAGCGTGACTGCACGCTCCAGGCCAGTTGTGCCTGCCTGCTCGTTTCCCGCCACGCAAAGAATACTTTTGAACCTCTGCATATCATCCTACATATGGGGCAATCATCATGTGCTTAATTTAAGCCAACAAAGAATATTATTCTCAACTATTTAGTTCGACCTATGCGCCGGACAAAATACTTCTCCAGCTCTACGAGTAGTAATACAGAAGAGGAGACAAGCAGGATGCGTAGCCAAATATCAAAGTCGATTGCCGTGGTGCCAAACAAGGATTGCATTGGAGCAAGGTAGGTAAAACCTAGCTGGAATATGATGAGAATGCCAATGGCAATCAGCACGTAACGATTGCCAGTTAGACCTTCCCGGTTAAATACTGATGCGGTGATATAGCGAGAATTAAAAAGATAAAATATCTCGAACATGACCAGCGTGTTCACAGCTACAGTTCGTGCATGCTCAATACTGATGCCTTGTTCCATCTCCCAAAGAAAAAGCCCGAATGTTCCCATCATCAGAATAACGGAGACAAAAGCGATGCGCCAAATAAGATAGGTTGTAAGTACCGGTTCATGGGCATCGCGTGGCGGGCGGCGCATTACATTCTTCTCCGGGGGCTCAAATGCCAGCGCCAAAGCCAGCGTGACAGCTGTAATCATATTCACCCAGAGAATCTGCACCGGTGTCAGGGGCAGTCGATGGAAACCAAACAGAATGGCTGCAAGAATAATCAAGGCCTCACCACCGTTGGTCGGTAGAATGAAGAGGATCGCCTTCTTGAGGTTGTCGTAGACCGTGCGGCCTTCTTCCACAGCGAGTGCAATCGAGGCGAAATTATCATCGGCCAGCACCATATCGGCGGCTTCCTTGGCAGCTTCTGTACCCTTGTGACCCATGGCGGTGCCGACATCGGCACGTTTCAGGGCCGGGGCATCGTTTACACCATCTCCCGTCATGGCCACGATCAGGCCATGCTCCTGTAACAGGCGCACCAGGAGTAGCTTGTGTTCAGGGTCGACTCTCGCATACACATCAACATCTCTTACTTTTTGTCGCAGCTCTTCCTCACTCATCAGCTCCAGCTCTTGCCCGGTAAGTACATCATCGACATTGATAAGCTTGAGTTGCCGGGCAATTGCACGGGCAGTGGCACCGTGATCACCCGTGATCATCTTTACCCGGATCCCCGCCAGACCGCACGTTTGCACCGCCTCAATGGCCTCTTCGCGAGGTGGATCGATCAAGCCGAACATTCCCAACAGAATCAGCTCGTTTTCCACATCTCTGAACCTGAGTTCCACCTGATCATTGTTTGCCGGCTTGATGGCAATGGCCAGCACTCGTTGTCCTTGCTCTGCCATGTCCTCGATGCGTGCCAGCCAGTAGTCCTGATCCAGAGGCTGGTCACCATCAGCGGTCCTCTGGTGAATACACATTTCTAATACACGTTCAGGCGCACCTTTGAGAAAGATAAAAGCATCACCCGTGTGACTGTGATGGAGCGTCGCCATAAAGCGATGCTCGGATTCAAAAGGTATAAGATCGGTGCGTGGATACTGATTATTCTCTACCTCAACATCCATACCCGCCTTTAAACCTGCCACCAGCAACGCACCTTCCATAGGGTCCCCATGAACCAGGCATTCACTATCAGTCTGTTGCAGTGATGCATCGTTGCAGAGTACTGCTGCACGAAGTACCTCCAGCAGTAGAGGGTGTTCCTCCGATAGTATGTCTCTGTTTGCCATGGAAATCGCACCGTGAGGATCGTAGCCCGTGCCACCGAACTCAAACGAATCGCCAGTGGTCGCAATCGTACGTACGGTCATTTCATTGCGGGTCAGGGTTCCGGTTTTATCTGAGCAGATAACCGTTACAGCGCCCAAAGTCTCGACAGCAGGGAGTCTCCGAATAATGGCATTACGCCGAGCCATGCGCTGTACGCCGATAGCCAGCGTGATGGTCATGATTGCAGGCAAGCCTTCGGGTATTGCGGCCACTGCCAGGCTAACAGCAGCAAGAAACATTTCAGCGGGGATGTAATCGCGGACCAATACGCCGAATGCGAATGCAGCCACCGCGATCACCAGGATGGCCGCAGTAAGCCAACGGCCAAACTGGGCCATCTGGCGCAAAAGGGGTGTCGTCACAGATTCGACATCAGCAACCAATGTACTGATTTGACCCAGTTCCGTTTGGGCGCCTGTCGCAACCACTATGCCGGCGCCCTGCCCATGTGTAACAAGGGTGCCAGAATAGGCCAGGCAATGGCGATCGCCGATCACGGCCTCCCGAGTAACGGGTTCGGTAATTTTTTCAACGGCGACCGACTCCCCGGTCAACGCTGCTTCCTGAACCTGCAATCCCTTGACCCGGAACAACCGCAGGTCTGCCGGCACCTTATCGCCTGATTGCAAGATGACGATATCACCGGGAACTAACTCTTCAGCCGGGATAACCATTTGTCGGCCATCACGCATGACCATTGCATTCGGAGAAAGCATCTGCCGTATGGCTCTCAAAGCATTCTCGGCCTTGCCCTCCTGCACGAATCCGATCACCGCATTGATGAGCACTACACCAAGGATCACACTGGCATCCACCCAGTGTCCCAGCATGGCTGTGACGGCACTCGCAGCAATCAAAACATAGATCAGCACATTGTGAAATTGGTAGAAAAACCGTACTAGTGGACTACGCGCTGCTGTTTCGGGAAGCCGATTTGGCCCGTGCCTGGCAAGCCTGATAGTGATCTCTTCTCTGGATAGACCTTCCGGGGTTGTAATGAGCGATTCCAGGACTGCTTGAGCGCTTTCGATATGCCAGCTTTTCGACGTAGAAACCTGAGCCCCTGACTGAACAGTCAGTTCTCTGAATGCTCTTCGTGACTGGCGCGTGACCACGGCACCAACAACAGCCAGAATGACCAAAAGAACAAGGACGATCAACCATTCTATGACAGCAACGTCAAAATAATGCCATGTAAGATCGTCATTCATTTGGATAACTTTCCATCTTTTATCAGCATTTCAATACCCGGTCTGCTGCCCTCATCCTTGAACCGTGGCCTGCAAGCGATCACCATAACGCCCGTAGAACCACTTAATGATAAAGGGTGGCAACAGCGTGGTGAGCGTGATGACAATTATCATGCCCGCATATACTTCATTGCTGAATATACCACTTACCCTTCCCAGCTCAGCGAAAATGAGACCAACTTCACCACGCGGAACCATTGCCAAACCGATAATTATGCGCATTTTCCAGGATTCTTTAATAAAGAATGCACCAGCATATTTACCTGCTACTGCAACAGTAAAGAACAGCAGAGAGAAACTCCAGATAAAGGGTGAAGACCAATCAATTGCTCGTAGATTTAGTGACAAGCCCACCATGACAAAAAAGATTGGCGTAAATAAATGAATAATAGGTCGCATCTGCTCTTCGATCCGATGGGCAAATGCCTCATCCGTATGCAGGGCTATACCAAAGGGTAGAAAAAAACGCCGAGACAATGCGAGCCCTGCTGCAAAACCACCCAAGAGTTCCGGTGCTCCTACCGCATGAGCTAACCAGGCGAAGAACAGTACGAGAGATACAATCGAGGTGGGTATCAGACCGGGGATCTCACTGATGGCGTCGAAGCGACCAATTAGCAGAGAAATCAGCTTTGCCGCCAGCGGCGCCAATATGAAAAAGGCACCAACAAAGATCAGTACCTTACCGGCGTTAACCGCGCTGACCCCGCCACCGATGGAGAATTCATACAGTAGCGCTAAAAGCACGACACCCAGAACATCATCCAGTACCGCAGCCCCTAAAACTATCTGTCCTTCTTTATTCTGCTGGCGTTTTAGGTCAGACAACACCCTGACGGTAATACCAATGCTTGTGGCCGTTAGAGTGCCGCCGATAAACAGCGATACCAGCAGCGAGAAGTCAAATATCCAGTAACCAAGGCTGAACCCCAGCGCGAAGGGCACAAAGAAACCACCGATGGCCACGACTAACGATTTCTGGCCAGAATTGACCAGGCGCCTCACATCGGTTTCCAGACCGACTTCGAACAGCAGCAGGATGATGCCAATTTCGGCAAGCAGCTTCAGGACTTCATTGGGTTCTAGCCAGCCCAACAGGCTCGGTCCAAGGACAACACCTGCGGCCAGCTCTCCAATCACGGATGGCGCCCTAAGTCGAACAGCAATCTCTCCCATCAGGCGCGCAGCCAACAGAATGATGAGTAAGTAGAGGAAGAAAGTATGTGTATCCATTCTCAATATCCGCTGTTTTTTCCGGTAGAACCCCTTGCTTTATTATTGATTTCTATGCATCTCTGATCTCAGCGCCATCTTGGACTATAGTGCCAGTTCGTTGACTGAAACCGAAGGCCTGCTTTCGCTTGCGCTCCAGATATTGAATCTAGGAAGCTGAACTTCTAGGTTCGGTCGATAGTGACCGATCCGCACACGTCTCCTAAACGGCAACTTACAGTACATTCCTAATGGTATGACCTTTAAGGAAAGTTTCTGAATGTCCGAGTAGGTGCTGATTCCGGTCACCCGAGTAAATTACTCCGGTATTTCTGGTGAATGTCTGGAAACCGCCCGAAACTCTCCGTTCCCGGAGCGGCAAGTGAACGGAGAAAATGCCGCAACTTCGGTCATTCTTATCCTGTAAACAGTACTCAACCGCCCACAGTCGCCCCTGCCCGCTAGTTATCCCGACTGACATCCCTGCACCTGAATAGATTCCCATTTGTGCGTTATCAGCTCCAAACGGACGGCGGTTCGTGCGACCCGGGCAGCCGTAACACTTCACGGCCCGGCTCCGCTTCCCCACGATGTATCAGAATCTTCCGGATCACCACCGGATCCTCAATACTGGCGATGATCCGCAGGCGCCACGCTGTGCGCAGATGTCTTCAAGGGTTGATAAGCTGTCGTTATCTGGCAGCGACTAAAACGCAACTTTCCGAAATCCTTCCGATGGGGCCAAAAGCGGACCAGGAAGGCTCAAAAGCTACTTCCGGGTAATACTGTTTTGAGACATTCAGGGAGGTATCTGCAGCAATAAATGTGGGTGGTGATTGCTGGTAGCGAAGCCTGGTATTTAGAGAACACACTACAGCCCAACAAAAAAGTTAATGATGACCGCATTCACAAGATCAATAAAAAACCCGCAGACCAGTGGCACAATGATAAAAGCACGGTGAGCGGCACCATGTTGTTTGGCAACCGCAGACATATTGACGATGGCAGTTGCCGTTGATCCGAGTGTAATACCACCGAAACCGGCACTGATAACACTCGATTCGTAATCGTTGCCCATCAAACGAAATACGATAAAAATCGTAAACAGGATGGACAGCAGGATCTGGAAGGCCAAGGCAACGGTAATAAAAAACATTACCCCCTGTAATTCCCACAACTTCAGCCCCATCAGTGCCATAGTCAAAAACATACCCAGACTGATATCTGAGATAAGCGCAATACCAAGCCTGGCTCCTGGATAAGCTTCATCTTTTTTCAGGATCAGATTACGGGCATTACCGATCAGAATAGCGCCGATCAGGCAAGAAACAAACAAAGGCAGCTGAATTCCTCCTGCAGCAAGCGCTTTATCAAGGTAGTAACCGATAATAATGGCGACATGTAGCCAGAGCCAAGCCCAGAGAATGCCATATGAATCGACCACTGTGGTGAACTGCTTATCGTGCTTTACACCGATGTCCAGCTGTTTGTCACCGCTGGGTATGATCTTGTGGCGGGTAATGAGATAACGGGCAATCGGACCACCGATAACACAGGCCGATATGAGTCCGACCGAATTTGCGGCCACACCCAGTTCGAGCGCATTGCTGATACCTAGCGATTCGACGAATGTAGGTGCCCACGCCAGTGCCGTGCCGACACCGCCAGTCAGCGAAATCGAACCAACCATGAGTCCTGCCTTGGGGTCCATACCGAGTGCAGCGGCTACACCGATACCAGTAATGTTCTGGAGTATTATGAATACCGATGCCAATACCAGCAGGGTGGCGAGCGGCTTACCCCCGGAAATCAGGGTGCGAATATCCGCTCGCAGGCCAATAGCTGCAAAAAAGTACAGCAGCAGCCAATCTCTGACTTCCAGTTTAAACGTGATTTTGAAGTCAAAAACAAAGTAGGCGACACCCACCACGGCTGCACACAAAAAACCGCCAATGACCGGCTCTGGAATACTATATCGACGCAGTACCTCGATTCGCCCTATCACTGCCTTGCCGATGAATAGAAGGATGATCGCAAGCGTAAAGGAAGCGAAAGCACTAAACTCGTAGCTGTTCATGTGCTCAAACCATTAAATATGGTGGACGGTTGGCAAAACCGCTTTGCGGATATTGTACAAGTATGTATATGTATTTGACATGTAATAAGACCCGTACTCTACACATGCACCTGTCATGTCAGATACAGGTTCATACCCTGGCAGGTCAGAATGCTTTTCACTTGATACCCGGACTGTAGCGCTTGTAACGCCTTGTCCTGTGCATTACAGACCTTCTGCGCACCACCACGTTTATTTTAGTGCGCTCACGATACTGGGTCATGACCTGGCAGCAGAAGTACGATGACATGATGCAAAGGTCCGGAATTGCTGTGCTTGAGACCTGCGCCGCGTTCTTTAGACAGTGCATATTATGACCTACCTGTCAGAAAAAGCCGAACCAGGCAGGGGAGGCACCTTATGGAAAACATGTCAGAGAAGTGACGATCGTAGTTAACCCGACAGTTGCATTAATTACGACCCGACAATCCATTTCACCGCATGATTTAGAGGATGCTATGACTATTTCATGCTGTTTACGGAATTCACCGCTGGTGAGCTTCTGCTCCGGTCTTGTAGGAGCGCCTTGCAGGCGCGAATCGCGGCTGAAAGCCGCTCCTACAGCAAGATTTTTTGCAATGATCGGGTTAACTATTGATCTTGTGTGGATCGCAGAGCAATTTATTTCTCATTCCATATGGATTATCATTCGCGTGAAGTGGTATAAAATGAAAAATCGATATCGAATTGGTGGCCTGGGATCATCTGGTCGCATTGGGTGGGACTATTTTACAAATAGAGGGGCAGGCAGGTATGCATACTAGAGCACCTGAGCAGATAGCTTTCTTCGGAATTGGCACGATCACATCACGAATGTTTCTCATCATTTCACTGGCACTCCCCGTCGGCGCATGCACGATGACCGAGACCCAGCAGCGCACCGGATCCGGTGCCGCGATAGGCGCTGCAGCAGGCGCTGTTCTCGGCGGTCGCAGTGGAGCAGCGTGGGGCGCCGCGATCGGCGCTGGAGGTGGTTATCTAGTGGATCAGCAAAAGAAGCGAGAGAGTGCAGAAGCAGAAAATCACCGACTAAGGGAAGAAAACGAGCGACTGCAGCAGCAACAGTAGATCAGGCCAGGAGCAACATCCATACGCGTGCAAGAATCTACTGTTATGCGT
>JARFRD010000199.1 GCA_029287435.1 Gammaproteobacteria bacterium | reverse complement strand
CAAAACCCGGCATTGTGCCGGGTTTCAGTGTACTTGGAACCGGGATTACCGAGTCCGACTATCAGCTTGATATCAAATGACAGCGCTGACATCGATGGTCCCTTGCTTGAGTTGCAGTTTACTCTTCTGCTGCACCGCCTTCTTCCTCGGCACCACCTTCAGCTCCAGCTTCTTCAGCAGCTTCTTCACCTTCTTCAGGTTCTGCTGCCACTTTACGCTGATGGACAGAAGCCACAGCAGAGTCGTGTTCTTCGCCGTGTCTCAGCTCAAGAATTTCAACGCCTTCAGGCAATTTCAGGTCTGAGAGGTGAATGATTTCATCGATATGCAGTTCACTCATATCTACAACGATAAACTCAGGGATATCCTTAGGCAGACATACCACTTCAACCTCGGTTACCACGTGGCTAACTGCACCACCTTCCTGTTTAACACCTGGCGCAATATCTTCGCCTTCAAAGTGAAGCGGTACATTGACATGTACTTCTTTCTTCGCGTCAACACGCTGAAAGTCTATGTGCAATATATCGAGCTTAAAAGGGTGATGCTGCAAATCACGCAACAGCACTTCTGTTTTCTTGCCATCGATATTCAGATCCAGCACCTGCGTATAGAACGCTTCGTTCTGTAGCTGGTACTGAACATCTTTCTGTTCGAGTGTCAGGTTTTCAGGATCTTTGCCCTTGCCATATACAATGGCAGGCAACTTGTTTGCGCGACGTAGGCGGCGGCTCGCACCTTTCCCCATGTCTGTACGCAATTCTGCATTCAGTTCAATACTCATGGTTTACTCCGTAGTGCTGTTCTATCTGGAACAGCGTTTACAATTTATCTTCCCCGCGACCAGAGAAGACACGTAAGAAACAAGCGAGTTGTTTCTATTCACGATACTTTATGCAAACAACACATAAGGTATCGTTGAATTCTGTTGTGTATATCTAATCGATATACATTTCACTGACAGACTCTTCGTCGTGAATACGACGAATCGTTTCAGCCAGCATTGTTGCAATTGAAACCTGGCGAATGCGTGTGCATTGCTTGGCTTCTTCGCTCAGCGCGATGGTGTTGGTTACCACCAGTTCATTCAGCACCGAGTTTTGAATATTCTCTATCGCTTTGCCCGACAGTACCGGGTGCGTACAGTATGCAGCGACACTAGCTGCACCATGTTCCTTGATCGCCGCAGCAGCCTTGCACAAGGTTCCCGCAGTATCGACCAGGTCATCGACGATCACGCAATTCTTGCCTTCTACCTCACCGATGATGTTCATCACCTCGGAGACGTTTGCCTTTGGCCGGCGTTTATCAATAATCGCCAGGTCTGCATCACCCAGACGTTTCGCCAAAGCACGCGCACGCACCACACCACCAACATCTGGTGATACCACGAGCAAGTCCTTGTAGCTCTGCTGCCAGACATCTGCCAGCAAAATTGGCGATGCATAGACATTATCGATCGGGATATCAAAAAATCCCTGAATCTGATCGGCGTGTAAATCAACCGTCAACAAACGATCAACTTTTACACTGGCGAGCATATTTGCCACTACCTTGGCCGTAATCGGTACACGCGCTGAACGTGGTTTACGATCCTGTCGCGAATATCCGAAGTACGGTATCACCGCGGTGACGCGTGCTGCTGATGCCCGACGCATTGCATCGACCATCACCATTAATTCCATCAGGTGTTCGTTAACCGGCGTACTCGTGGGCTGAATAATAAAGACATCGCGGCCACGTACGTTTTCCATCACTTCGACACAGGTTTCACCATCACTGAAATGATCTACACCCACCCTGCCTAACGACAGGTTTAACCGGGAAGCGATGTTGTTCGCCAACTCCGGGTTAGCATTTCCAGTGAAAATCATCATCTCGCTTTGGTCCAATGTCACAGTGTGGTACTCATGTTGTGCAGGTTGATGGCAAACCGCCGCTTACGATCAAAAACCAAAGCCCACACTGTGCGCTCTGTGTATTTATGGCTGGGCCGGCAGGATTCGAACCTGCGAATGCCAGGATCAAAACCTGGTGCCTTACCGCTTGGCGACGGCCCAATAACTTCACTACTGAATCCTGCTTACTTTTGGCAGGATTATTCCGGGCGTCCTGCCCTCCACCCTTCGGGCCATCAGTAAAAAACACTGATGTTAAAATTTGCTCCATGCAAATTTTTCGAACCTGCGAATGCCAGGATCCCATAACCATAAACATGGCTGGTGCCTTACCCCACGGATCATAGATTCGCGACGGCCCAATTCAGTAAAATTGATGTTTATTTATGGCGAGCTCATCAGCTCGTGAAGCGGCGATTTATTTCTGCCCCGGCAGATAAAATGCTGCCAGTGAGCCGACCAGTCGGCTTCTTTTTGCAGTTTTTGCTGCACATCCTCGGCTTCTGGCAGGCTATCAAACCTCGCAAAAACCGATGCGCCCGTGCCACTCATCCTGGACTCTGAGTATTTTCCCAACAAATTCAGCGCCTTACCAACTTCAGGGTAGCGCTTAACGACCACTGGAACACATACGTTATCCCACCCGGTAGTCGAAAGGTCGCATATTTTGATTGCTGGGCAATCCCGTGTCAATTCTGTATCAGAGAAAATTTCTGCAGTAGAAACATGCACATCCGGTGTTATCACCAGGAACCACGGCTGTTCCAGCTCAATCGCTTCGAGTCGCTCACCCACGCCTTCAGCAAAAGCCGCGAATCCATGTACGAAGACGGGTACGTCAGCACCCAGGGACAGACCAATCTCAGCCAGCTGATTATAGTTTAAATCGATCTCCCAAAGCCTGTTCAACGCATGCAGGGTTGTTGCGGCATCAGAACTACCACCACCCAGCCCGGCCCCCATGGGAATATGCTTGGTCAACGAGAGATCAGCCCCCAGTGATGTGCCGGTGTAGGCCTGTAATGCGCTGGCACTACGCACGAGCAGGTCATCTTCTTCGGCGATGCCCTCGGCACCGGAAAGCCGGCAGATTTTGCCATCATCACGCAGTTCCACCGTAATCTCGTCGCATAAATCTAAAAATTGAAACACGGTTTGCAGCTCATGATAACCGTCCGCTCTGCGCGCAGTAATGTGCAGCATCAGGTTGAGCTTGGCTGGTGCCGGCCAGGTTAATTGCTTCTCCGTCATTAATAATTACTGCCCTGACTGCGGTTGCCAACGGCGCACCAGTAATCGCACGCTCAGCTCCGATCCTTCTTCGCGCTCAAGATAGAACGCATGTGGTAGCTCGAACTCGTTAACTTTGCGGTACTTGTTCATTTCAACACGCCAGCCCATCTGTTTTAGTTTATGTAGCTGGTTGTTTTCGTTCCAGACAGGGTCGCTGAAGGCAACGTCATGCATCGGCATTCCCCGGATCCAGTCACGCAGTCCACTCACAGGTAGCGCCAGGCCAGTCATGGTGGCGAACAGCTCATCAGGATCATCCGAAAACTGTTCCCTGCCATCAGCCATTTTCAGGGTCACACCCGCTTCATTGCCTGTGATTTGTGCCGCACCCATACCCATGGGTGCAATCATGCGCATGGTATAGGCGGCCGGCGTTTCATCCCAGAACAGATCAAAACTACCACCTTCCGTTTCTGACTGGATACCGAGCCTGGCCTGTATCGTCCAGCCATTGATCGTGCTGTTATGCTCGATGCGCTTTTGCCAGCCTTCCGGTTCTACCGTTTGCTGTTCAACAGTATAGGTACAGGCGTTGAGGAACGTTGCTGCAGCAACGGCAAGCGCCAGGTAAACAACATCCCTGTAGAGCGATCTGGCTCGTATCAAGGTTTGAGTCTTTTCAGAGTTTCAATCAGCACAGGGTGTTCTGCATTGGCCTCGAGCCCGATTTGCCAGACTTTTTCGGCCTCTTCTTTCTGGTTGTTCTTCCACAGAACCTCGCCGTAATGAGCCGCAATTTCAGCATCTTCGAGTTTCGCGAAAGCCATGCTCAGCCACTTCAGTGCATCCTGCATATTGCCAAGACGGTAGCTCACCCAGCCAAGGCTATCGAGAATGGCCGGATCATCCGGTACCAGCTCGGCTGCGCGCTTGATGTAATCCCGTGCTTCTTCCAGTCGCTCGGTTCTGTCGGCCAGGGTGTAACCCAGTGCATTCAGTGCATTCGCATTTTCAGGTTCAGCAGAAAGCAGTTTGAGTAAATCCGATTCGGTGATATCGATACGATCAACTTTTTCCGCCATCAGTGCGCGCGCATATAGCAGGTCCGAATCATCGGGTTTCTGGATCAGGGCTCGACTATAAACTTCCATACCTTCTGCATAACGTTTCTCACTGGCCAGAATTTCACCCTGTGCCAGGTATGCCCTTACCTTGTGCGGCCAGGAGGTTTGCTGCTCGGCCAGGGTTTCCAGCAGCTCCAGTGACTCGTCGATACGTCCCAGTTGCGCAAACAGGCCAGCAATGCGTAACTTGGCATCAAACAGGTAATCGCCCTCTTTCACCTGTACGTAGTGACTGATCGCAATCTTGTTGTCACCACGATTTTGCGCGATGCGCCCCAGGTAATAATTGGCCACATTCTGTTTCTGACCAATATCGGTGAGGTGCTTCAGGTGTGCGCTTGCCTCATCAAGATCGCCGGTTTCAATATTCAACAGGCCAAGACTCAACAACAGGTCGGCGTTTTCAGGTTCTTTCTCCAGTAGAAGATTAAACTGCACCTTGGCCTCATCCAGCTTGCGCTGTTCAACCAGCATACGTGCATACTGCAGACGAAGAGTGTCGTTATCCGGCTGTTCCATCAACACCATCGCGATCAACGCACTGGCTTGCTCCTGGTGTCCCTGGGCAGCGAGTATGCGTGCCTTGATGATATGCACATCATTAAGCTTGGGATCAATTTCGAGCACTTCATCCAGCGTAGCCACGGCAGCATCGTATTTTTCCAGCTGCGCTTCATAGCGGGCCTGCAAAATCAGCATGTGTACATTGCCCGGGTCCGATTTATTCAGCGCCTGCAACACAACCAGGCCATCAGCCGGACTGGATTCCTTGGCGAGCAAGCCTTTAACAGCCAGTGCCTGCTCGCGGTCATCACCACCGGATGTTTCGAGTATTTCCCTGATATATGCTTCGGCCGCCACTGGCTCTCCAAGCTTCAGGTATGTGATGGCATACATGCGGGTCACGTCGGGGTCATCCGGATCCAGCCGTTTCCAGCGGTCGAGTAAATCAAGCGCACTGTCATACTGCTGGCTATAGACAGCGATATACGCAGCGCGTGCAGCAACCCGGGGATCATTGGTCTTTACTGCCGCACGATTGTAAGACTCAACCGCAAGGCCAAGATCTCCGCTGTTGCCGGCAAATTCGCCAACCAGTAAGTCGTAGAGTAAATCACCCGTCAGCTGAGGTTGTGAATCCGTTTCAGGTGAATCGGCCTCGCTCTGGCCGTTGGTCGTGGCACATGCACTCATGGTGACGAAAAGCAGCGCTGTAGCGCTTCTCACCACGTATTTGATAACCACGTGATGTGCCTTTAAATAGATGTTTTCCATATCAAGAATATAACGCATTTTTTTGCTCATTTTCGGTACGCTTGAGTTCAACCTTTGCATGACGCAAAATTACCAGTTTTCTCGCCAGGCACGCTTCATCTATGTCCTTGATAACGTTGGGTCTTAACCATAAAACCGCACCGCTCGAGTTGCGTGAAAGGCTGGCGTTCACCCCGCAAACCCTGCCAGAGGCGCTGAATAGCCTGGTTAAAGTACCCGGTGTCACCGAGGCAGTCATTCTATCAACATGCAACCGTACAGAACTATATTGCGCACTTCACGAAGATAAGCAAGCTGAAGATGCAAGGTATACAGTGAATGACCAGTCTCTGGTTCAATGGTTCAGCAGCTTTCACGGTATGGATGCAGACAATATCAGCACCCATCTGTACCACCATGAACATAAAGAAACCATTCGACACGCGATGGAAGTTGCCAGTGGCCTCGACTCGATGGTGCTCGGAGAGCCTCAAATTTCGGGCCAGATGAAGCAGGCTTACGCGCTGGCCACCCATGAAGGCACACTCGGCCATATTCTCGGCAAGCTGTTCCAGAATGCGTTTGCCGTGGCCAAGCAGGTACGTACCGACACGGCTATCGGCTCGAGCCCGGTATCAGTAGCTTTCGCGGCTGCCAGCCTGGCAAAACAGATTTTTGGCGAACTCGATGATGCAACCGTGCTGCTGATTGGTGCCGGTGAAACCATCGAACTCGCCGCGCGCCACCTGCAATCGCAGAACATCCGCCAAATTATCGTCGCCAACCGCAGTCTTGAACGTGCGCAGAAACTGGCTGATGAATTTGATGGCGATGCCATCAGCCTGCAGCACATTGGTGATCACTTGCAACGCGCCGATATAGTCATTGCCTCCACCGCCAGTCCATTACCCATACTCGGTAAAGGCACCGTTGAACGTGCATTGAAAAAGCGCAAGCATGAACCCATATTTATAGTGGATCTTGCTGTACCACGCGATATCGAGCCTGAAGTTGGCAAGCTGGATGATATTTACCTGTATACGGTTGATGATTTGCAGGAGGTCATCAGTGAAAACCTGGAAAATCGGCAACAGGCTGCAGAACAGGCGCATGAAATTATCGATGACAAGGTCGAACATTTTCTGGATTGGCAGCGTTCCCTGGTTGCTGTTGACGTGATCTCGGAACTGCGCTCAACGGCTATTGATTTCAGTGACGAGGTTCTGAGAAAGGCACACAAGCACCTCGCGGCAGGACAGAGCCCGGAGGACGTACTGGCCTTTCTTGCGCATACACTGACGAATAAATTCCTGCATCAGCCCAGCACAGAATTACGCAAAGCCGGCGAAGATGAACGTCATGATCTGATCCAGGCCGCACGAAGACTGTTTATCGACAAGCCGGCTGACCCGAAAAACAAATAACCCGTATTTAATTACACTAACGTGAAAGACTCTATTCTGAACAAATTGAACAACCTGCTGGACCGCCATCAAGAGGTGGCTGGCCTGCTTGCCGATCCCGACGTGATTGCAGATCAGAACCAGTTTCGTGAGCTTTCACGGGAATACTCGCAGCTTGAGCCCGTGGTTAACTGTTACCAGGATTATGCCAGCGCTAAAGACAACCTGAAAAGCGCTGAAGAAATGCTGGCTGATGACGATCCCGACATGCGTGAAATGGCCGTCGAAGAAAAAGTTGAAGCCAGCGACCAGATAGAAACACTGGAAGTCGAATTACAAAAACTGCTGCTACCCAAAGACCCGCACGATAGCAGTAACATCTTCCTTGAAGTGCGCGCCGGTACCGGTGGTGATGAGGCCGCCATTTTCGCCGGCGACCTGTTCCGCATGTATTCGCGCTATGCTGAAGAACGTAAATGGCGTGTTGAAATCATGAGTCAGAATGAAGGTGAGCATGGCGGTTACAAGGAGATCATTGCGCGCATTATCGGCGACGGTGCTTTTTCACGTTTGAAATTCGAATCCGGCGCTCACCGTGTACAGCGTGTTCCGGAAACGGAATCACAGGGACGCGTACATACCTCGGCCGCAACAGTCGCCATCATGCCTGAAGTGGAAGACGTCGAGCAGATAGAAATCAATCCGGCCGACCTCAGGGTTGATACCTACCGCGCTTCCGGCGCCGGTGGCCAGCACGTCAACAAGACTGACTCTGCCGTGCGCCTCACGCACATTCCGACGGGAACCGTCGTGGAATGCCAGGACGAACGTTCACAACATAAAAACAAGGCAAGAGCGATGTCGTTATTGCAGGCGCGCATCATGGATGCCGAGGTCGAGAAGCAACGCAAGGAAGAAGCGCAAACCCGAAAAAGCCTTGTCGGTAGCGGCGACAGATCTGAGCGAATTCGCACCTATAATTTCCCCCAGGGTCGTATCACCGATCACCGCATTAACTTAACCCTGTACAAGCTTGATGACTTTATGCAGGGTGATCTAGACCAGGTCATCGATCCGTTGATCAACGAATACCAGGCAGAACAGCTGGCATCGCTGGCCGAGTAAGCCGAATACTGTCAGCGCCGTGACCACAATAAGCCAGGCGTTAACGCAGGCACGACACCAACTGCAAACCTCGAGTCCAAGCCCGGCTTCGGATGCCAGCATCCTGCTTTGCCACGTGCTCGACTGCTCCAGCAGCCACCTGATTGCCTGGCCTGACAAACAACTCAGCGACGACCAGTCGCAACGCTACAACGCCCTGATAGAGGAGCGAAGAAAGGGTAAGCCTGTAGCCTACATAACCGGCGAAAAAGAATTCTGGTCACTGCTTTTGAAAGTCACACCCGCAGTGCTAATCCCGCGTCCCGAAACTGAAATCCTGGTCGAGTTCGCGCTTGAGGCACTTAAGCACAATCCGAAAGCTGAAATTGCTGACCTGGGTACGGGCAGTGGCGCTATCGCCTGCGCCCTGGCATCAGAACAGCCCGGCTGGCATATCACCGCTACAGATACTTCAGCCGAGGCGCTGGCCATTGCAAGGCAGAATGCTGAAACACATCAGTTGCACAACATTGATTTCGTTCAGGGCCACTGGTTTGAAGCATTACAACGAGAGGATTACGACATGGTGATCAGCAATCCACCTTACGTGGCTGCTGAAGACCCACACCTGGGCCAGGGTGATGTTCGTTTTGAACCGGATGATGCACTCAGCGCCGGTATCCAGGGAATGGATGATATTGAGGCAATCGCGCGCGAGGCCGCTGATCATCTGGTAGCAGGCGGCTGGCTGGCAGTGGAACACGGTTATGACCAGCAGCAACTGGTTCACGACTGTTTTGCCAGGAACGGCTTTGTCGATATCACGCAACAGGCGGATCTCAGCGGCACACCCCGAATCACAGCTGCTCGTAAGCGATAAAATATACGCTTGAATTACACGGTTATATGGCCTAGATTGGTGATATGCCATTATGTAATGACATCATTAAAAACCGGACTATCCGGTTCAAGCTTTCCGAGCCAGATCAGGCAGAGAAAGCACGTCAGATTCTGGCCGATGTACCTGGAATCGAGCACCTCGAAGTTTCTGAGTCTGACTGTCTCAGCATCAGCTATAGCGTTGAAGAACTGACCCTGCAGATGATCGAATCTGCCTTGCGTGAAGTTGGCTTTGAGCTTGATGACAGCATTGTCAGCAATTTGAAGCGTGCTGTTTTCTCCTACTGTGAAGAAGCACTTCGTGCCAGTATTGGCGTCGACCAGGCAGGTGCACAACCCAAAATAAAACTGCAACGCTCATCCCTCGGTCCCCGGGCCGATGACTGGCGACGTTACGTCTAAACACCCGCTTAATAATTCTTTGCGGCTTTTTTGCCACAAACATTAACCACACACATCCGGTTCTGGTGAAAAACTTACCGGGGACGTTGCGGTATGATTAGCGCATGAACGACGAAGAACTTCTTCGCTATAACCGGCAGATCATGTTGCCGCAGATTGATGTTGCCGGACAGCAACGTCTGTCCGATGCACATGTGGTCATTATTGGCATGGGCGGACTGGGATCACCCGCCGCCATGTACCTCGCCTCTGCCGGCATTGGCAAGCTCACCCTGGTCGATTTTGATCGCGTTGAAATATCGAACCTGCAGCGCCAGCTGGTGCATCGCACCTCTGACGTCGGCAAGCCCAAAGTAGCGTCTGCGAGAGAGAACCTGCTCGCCATCAACCCTGAAATCAGCATCGAAACCATTGATGAAAAAACCGATGACTTCATGCTCGACAAACTCGCACAGCTGGCCGATGTTGTCGTCGATGCGAGTGATAACTATGAAACCCGGTTTGCCATCAACCGGGCCTGTGTTGAACACCGCACTCCCCTGGTATCGGGCGCCGCGATTCGTTTTGAAGGACAGGTGAGTGTATTCGACAAGCGCAACGCGGACAGCCCCTGTTACAGCTGTCTCTACCCCGAAGCCGGTGAGGAGCAGGAAACATGTAGCGAGAACGGTGTGCTCGCTCCGATCGTTGGTATCATTGGCAGTATTCAGGCTGTCGAGACCATCAAGCTGATCTGTAATATCGGTGATCCGCTGGTGGGCAAACTGCTTGTCTTTGACGGGCTGGCTATGCAATGGCGCAGCATGAACTTACAATGCGATCCACAATGCAAAGTCTGCCGTAAAGAGCACTGAGTTATGAATGAGCGTACACATCTTGTCCTGCCAAGAACACTGGTTAACCAGATACTGACACATGCACAGCAACATGAGCATACAGAAGCATGTGGCCTGATCAGTGGATCGGGTGATCAACCCGCGCACTATTATGCGGTGAAAAATATCGCCCCGGAACCTTCTACACATTTTGAGATGGAACCCGGCCAGCAGATTGCGGCGATGAAACACATGCGAGAGCATGGTGAAGAACTTATGGCCATTGTTCATTCGCACCCTGAAAGCCCACCTGTGCCATCACGCGCTGATATGGAAGATATTGGTTACCCCGACGCCTATTACATCATCGTGTCATTGAATACACGGGGCGTGCTGGAGATGCGTGGTTACCAGGCTCTGGACGGCAGCATGCAAGCTGTCGAACTTCGGTACGAACACGAAGACTAGGAATCGCTGCGGCTGGTCACACTGCTATCGGCTTGTAAAAATATCTGCCGTTAAAGCGGTATGCGTTTGAAAGAGCGCATGG
>JARFRD010000029.1 GCA_029287435.1 Gammaproteobacteria bacterium | reverse complement strand
CAGGTACGCCCCTGGGACGTACTCGACCCGCGCGTACTCAATGTCATCGGCAACATTCCTCGTGAACTGTTCACCCCGGCTGACTGCAAGCAACTCGCTTACGCAGACACCCGTATCCCGATCGGCAATTTCGAAGGCCGCGTCTCTCACATGTTGAATCCGGTTGTTGAAGGCCGCCTGCTGCAGAGTCTTGCGATAACCGAAGACGACACCATACTGCAGATCGGTACCGGTACCGGTTACCTGACAGCTTGCATGGCCACCCTCGGACGCCACGTCGACAGTGTCGACATCAATCCCGAGCTGACCGCCATTGCGGAAAAAAACCTGGCGCACCTTGAGATCAGCAACGTCACACTGAGTACGGGTGATGCAGCCACGGGCTGGGATCAGAAACAGTACTACGACTGCATAGCAATTATCGGTGCCTTGCCCACCATTCCCGCGTTCTACAAGAAGGCTTTGAAAGAAGGTGGCCGCATGTTCGTGATTACCGGTGATGCCCCGGTAATGAAAGCCAACCTGGTGACACGCATCAGCAAAACCGAGTGGACTGTCGAAGAGCTGTTCGAAACCTGCACCGACACACTGATACACGCCGAAAAAGCGCCCGTATTCGAATTCTGATTCTTATTGCAGATGCGTGAACTTGAAGCCGTAGAGCTCAAGGACTATCTTGAGTCCGCTGACGTTAAGCCATTGCTACTGGATGTACGCCAGTCATGGGAGTTTGATATCTGCAAACTCGACGACAGCGTACTGATACCGATGTCGTCGATACCTGCCAACCTGGATCAGCTTGATAAAGATCGCGAGACCGTGGTTATATGCCATCATGGTATACGCAGCCGCCGCGTTGCCTACTATCTGGAACAGGCAGGATTCAGTAATATTATTAATCTGAAAGGTGGTGTTGACTCCTGGGCTAAAACAGTCGACAACCAGATGGCGACCTACTAAATAAAAACGAGGCACGGATTGATGTTACTTCGCACTACACTAGCTTTTGGGTTCATCACATTCCTCTTATCCACTACTGCACAGGCACTGGATTTGAAGCAGGCGCTTGAGCGTGCCGAGCAATACGACGCTACCTTGCGCACGGCATTGGCTGATTACATGACCGCCGAGGAAGCCTACCCCACCAGCCGTGCTGCTTTATTGCCAGACCTGACAGCCAGCGGTTTTTACCAGAGAAACGATACCAGGCGTGAGAACTCGACCGGCGCAATCCAGGACTTTGAGAACACCTTCGATACCAAGGGCTACGATGTCACCCTGAACCAGGTGATCTTCAACAAGGCGCTGTGGGACAGCATGGAAGAAAGCAAGGCCGCCGTGGCTGCTGCTGCAGCCAATTATGAAGTCGCCAAGCAGGAGCTGATTCTTCGCGTTGCCCGTGCTTACTTCAACGTACTCGGCGCACAGGACAACCTGGCTTTTACTCGTGCCGAGAAAGAAGCCATCGGCCGCCAGCTGGAACAAAGCAAGGAGCGTTTTAACGTTGGCCTGATCGCGATCACCGATGTGCGCGAGTCACAGGCCTCCTACGACAATGCTGTGGCCAACGAAATCATTGCCGAAAACACTTTAAGGAATAATATCGAAGCCCTGCGCGTTCTGATTGGTGATCCGGTTGATGAACTGGTGCCACTGGCAGAAGAGTTTCCCTTGCTGTCACCCGAACCCAACGACATCAACGAATGGCAAAAAATGGCACTGGAAAACAACCTGAGCCTGAAAGCCGCTAAATTCAGCCTGACTGCCTCCAAGGAAGCGTTTGAAAGCGCCCGTGCAGGTCACTACCCGATACTGAACCTCGCAGCCGCGCATACCTATGACTCATCAGACGGCAGCTCTTTCAGTGATGCCTTTGGCGGCAGTGACAACACCAATAATAATATCGGCGTACAACTGGCTATCCCCATCTACCAGGGTGGCGGTGTAAGTTCACGTGCGCGCGCCGCGAATGCCCAGGTCTGGTCATCACAGGCCCAGGTCGACCTTGCCACCCGCACCACGGTCCAGCAGATTCGCGATGCCTATCTTGGCGTCAATGCCTCGATTTCATCGGTTCGTGCGTTTAAACAGGCGCTGATTTCAGCACGCACCTCGGTTGAAGCCACCGAAGCCGGTTTTGAAGCCGGTACCCGTACCAGTGTCGACGTCTTGCTGGTTCAGGGGCGCCAGTACGAAGCTGAACGCAACTATGCACGTTCACGCTATGACTATCTGCTGGATCTGCTGGACCTGCAACAGGCTGCCGGATCCTTAACCCGCGAAGATGTCTGGCTGATGAATGAATGGCTGGCAACGGGTAGCGGCGCTTCTCCAGCACCAACCAACTAAAGCAGCCATTCCATTAAGCGATGGGGTGACTTCATAGCAGCATGAGCAACGATATCCCGCTGAATGCTCGCGATTATATTGCCCCAAAATACTGGGGACTCTGGCTGGTCTTTGGCATTATGCAGTTAAGTACGTACCTGCCAATGAAATGGACACAGGCGATCGGATCAGTAATCGGACGACTCGGCTACCGACTGGTTGCATCACGCCGCCGTGTGGCACGCATTAATATTCGCCAGGCCTATCCCGACTACAGCGAAGAGAAAATTCACGAGTTGAATCGTGAACATTTCCGCAGCCTCGGTATATCTTTTTTTGAAATGGGCCTCGCCTGGTGGGGCAAGTCTGACAAACTTCGTGCAGCAAGCCACGTGGAAGGCATGCAACATCTTGAAAAGGCCGTTGCCAGGGGCAAGGGCGTGGTTCTATTGAGCGGCCATTTCACCACGCTGGATATTGGTGGCCGCTTAATCGGTTTACATACCGTGTTCGATGAAAAATATAAAGACTACACGTTGAACGGTGTTTATAAAAAAGCACACAGTCCTTTTTTTAATGCGATGATGACTCATCGTCGTGCTTACTATGGTGACGAGCTGATTGAAAACAATAACGTGCGGGCCGTGATTCGTGGCCTGCGTAAAGGCGCCATTACCTGGTTTGCACCCGACCAGGATTTCGCACAACAGGATATTGTGTTCACCCCGTTTCTCGGCGGTATCGCTTCAACCCTGACTGCTACAGCACGCATGTCAGAAATAACAGGTGCTGCTGTTGTACCTTATTACGCAGAACGACTGGATAATGCCAGGGGTTATAGACTGGTACTGCTGCCGGAACTTGAAAATTTTCCAACGGGTGATATCCAGGCAGACTCTGCACGTATTAACAAGGCTATTGAAGAAATGGCCTATGCCAATCCATCACAGTATGGCTGGGTACACAAACGTTTTAAAACCCAGCCGCCAGGCTCACCTCCCGTATACCAGTAACCAACATGCTTTTATACCGCCTGCTGAATTTCGTTTTATTCCCGTTAACCATGGGGTATGTAATCTGGAAGACTATCAAGCATAAGCAATTACGTTACTTGCAGCAGCGTTGCGGACTTGGCCTGTCTGCAATTCCCAAAAACGCCATCTGGATTCACTGTGCTTCAGTAGGCGAAGTCAACACAGTTTTACCGTTGGTTTATGAACTGCACAAGCGCCATTCGAAGCAGAATTTTCTGATAACAACCAATACACCAACCGGTGCTGAAATTGTCCTCAACCAGCAACAAGCCTGGCTGTTTCATGCTTACCTGCCATTTGACTGGCTGTTCGCCATCAAACTGTTTATTGCATCAACACAACCACGCGCATGTTACATACTCGAAACGGAATTATGGCCCAACCTGTTTAGCCTGGTAAATCATGCAGGCATACCACTCACGATCATTAACGGCCGTCTGTCAGCAAAAACCCTGAAGACTTATGCGTGGATTCGCAGGGTATTGGGCAAGCTGCTACAGATGACGAACCATATCTATGCACGCACCGAGGATGATCGCGCCGGCTTTATACAGCTTGGCGCAGATGCCGGCAAAGTCACCGTTATTGGCAACCTGAAGTACGCCCCGCCAGTTATTTCCGATTCAAGTGCAAAGATATTGAGCAGAGGTTATGTCGTTGTCGCCTCAACACATCACGACGAAGAAATTCAGATCGCGCAAAACTGGCTGGCGCTGGATAGAGGTGAACTACTGGTGATAGCCCCACGGCATCCCGAAAGACGTGATGAAATTATTCATGCACTGAAACAACTGACAGGTGGTATTGCCGTTCGCAGCAGGCATGATGAGATTACACGCGATACGAAGATTTACCTGCTGGATACCGTAGGCGAACTCACCAACTGGTTCGAGAATGCCATGTTTATCATTATGGGCGGCTCGTTCGTCCCGGTTGGTGGTCACAACCTTCTGGAACCGGCACATTTTGGCAAGGTCGTTATATGCGGCCCGTCAATGCATAACTTCAAGGAAGAAATCGAGCTTATGCTACACAATGGTGCTGCAATCCAGATTTCAAACCTCGATGAACTGCGCGGCTCAATACAACGACTGCTTGTCGATGCCGATGCACTGCAAAAAATCGAAGCGAATGTAAGAACTACTGCTGCACATTTCAGCAACATCATTGATCAATATGCTGATATTGTGGATTCAGTCGTCAACACCTGAATACCCAGCCATCAGCTGTTGCCAGTTAACGGCTTCAAAATAAAATGATGTATTGTGTGTTTTGAATTTATTGAGTGAGCGCTGCAAGCGCGCAAGGTTAGCGGGTTTCCAGTTATCACTCATGTAACGAAACTGGCCTTTATCAAAATCGATCAGGTAAACCGACTCAGCTTCAACTGACTGACCTTCATTGGCCAGCAAGATATTTCTTGCATTCAGGTCCGCGTGGTAAACGCTGGCATCATGAAAACGTCTGATACACTTGCCAACAGCTCGCCACTTTTCTTCATCCAGGTTCTGTCGCAACAAATAATCTGCAAGCGTTTCAGCCTGTTTGATTTCTCGGGTAATCAGATCAGCGCGGTAAAACGGGCCACTGACTGCTACCTTCGCTGCTACAGGCTCGGGTACCGGCAATTCCATTGCTTTCATTTTTTTCAGTAGCCGCCACTCTTTGAATGAACGCGACCGGTCTATCTGCCGACCCAGGTACTTATCACCAAGCAACAACGCTATCTTGCCACCGCGCTCGTAGTGCTTGAGAACAAGGTCGTTACCCTGGTGTGAAAAGAACACAGCATGGCTTCTGCCTGAAGCCATGCCAGTGGCAGACTGGCCTTGCCTGTTAATATCAAAAAGCGACGCATCCGGATGTTCAATCAATGATGCATCGTATAGGATATGCACACCACCTATGCTAATTAATGCTTCATCTTGCTTTAATGACTCTGCCACTGCCTTCTCAACCTGATTCTGTATGCATTCTGCGCCTGTCGGCGATAGGTGATGTTACACATGCTTTGCCGGTACTCCGAACCTTGCAGCATCACTGGCCAAATACAAAGTTCACCTGGATTATCGGTAAAAATGAGTATGCCCTGCTCAGTGAAATAGATGGTGTCGAGTTTATCACTTTTGATAAATCGCTTGGCTTTGGTGCCTACAGGAAAATTCGCGCGCAATTAAAGGGGCGCCGCTTTGATGTATTGCTGCATATGCAGATGTCTATGCGGGCATCCATAACCAGCATGCTGATAAAAGCTAAAGTTAAACTGGGGTTTGATCGCGAGCGCGCCAAAGACATGCAGTGGCTGTTTTCCAATTACAAAATTCAGCCTGCTTCTATTCGCCAGCATGTTGTCGACAGCTTCCTGGAATTTCCCAAACGACTTGGGCTGGAACCTGTGATGAAATGGGACCTGCCGATATCTCAACCTAACGTCGATACTATCAGGCATCTGGTAAGTGGCGACAACTACCTGGTGATTAATCCCTGCGCTGTCGCCAAGACGCGTAACTGGCGCAACTGGACGGCTGAAGGTTATGCCGAGGTGGCCGATTACGCAGCTGAACATCTCGGCATGAACGTGGTATTGACGGGAGGCCCTTCTCCAGTAGAAACCGAGATGGCCAGCACTATTACCGCCTTGTGCAGCCATAAGCCGGAAAACCTGGTGGGCCGGACATCACTGCCGCAGCTGGCTGCCATGTTATCCATTGCCCACGTAGTGATTGCACCGGATACCGGTCCAGCACACATTGCCAGTGCCGTGGGTACGCCCATAATAGGCCTTTATGCAGCAACCAACCCGGAAAGAGCCGGCCCCTATCGCTACAGTGACCTGGTTGTTAACAAGTATCCACAGGCGTTGGATAAATATTATGGGCTGACAGTTGAAGCAGCGCCCTGGGGCAAGCGCATTCAGAATGATGAATGTATGCAGCTTATAAAACCGGCCGATGTCATCGAAAAACTGGCGCAGCTCGTTCGCTAAACAGGATTACCGCAAAACGTTAAGCGAATTACTGTTTTGCTTCGCTTTGAACTTCTGCTGCTACTGGTTCTACAGGTGGTGACCAGTCACAACCGGCGTAGTCACTTGTGTAATCCTTTACTTTTACAATCGAGAACTCGTCAACCACTTCTGAATCCGGATTAATGAATCGCGTGGTTAAGGTGTTGCCATCAACATCAATGAGCAATGAGCCGGCTTCACGCCTGGAAACAACCATGGCGGGATGATCCAGCGGTCCCATATCTACCTTTGACGAAGAACCGGCAACGACATAAACCGTACCTGCATTCGGCGCATTATTCAGCGGTTTTTTATAGTTCTTATGTTGAATCTGAGTGCCATAGGAAATAACACGGTCATGATTGAATGTTTTTGAATAATCATAATGGCAATCGATCAGGAACGAGCGCTCATACATGTGACTGTGCCCGGCAAGCACCAGATCAACACCGCCAGCTTCGAGTATTGGTAACACGTTCTCTCGCAGTTTGATCATCCTGCCGTTGCTGTC
>JARFRD010000167.1 GCA_029287435.1 Gammaproteobacteria bacterium | reverse complement strand
AACTTATAACTACTCAAGGTGTCTTGACTTCCCAACCCGGAAATTCAAACTCATCCACCTTGATCGCATCCCGAACAGCGGCCTGTGCTGCCTTGAGTTGCTGGTATTCATCCTCTGAAATAATCTCTTTGTCCCTGGCATCTGCATAGGGTGTAAGCGACGCTGTTGAGATATGGCCGTTTTTCATACCCTCACGGACACGTTTTTCCAGTGTATAGGTATTCAACACATGTTCCAGCGCATGATCGATGCGCCCGGTAGCATCTGTCGCATCATCGCTGATAAACATGCCTGCTGTGAGACGTTCCTTACTCTCTGATGGTGTTAACAGAATACGCGCCACATCATGTCCCTGTCTATCATTGGGCCCCTTGAACGGTTTGGTCAAGGGAAATACGAGGAAATTCATGATCGTGCCAAGTACTGGAACAGGGAAGTTCGTCATCACGCCTTTCATCGCTGTTTGAATATTGAACAGGGCATCATCACAGGTCCAGCGCAACAGGGCTTCATCAGCCTGGGGTTGACCATGGTCTTCATAATGCTTAAGTACCGCGGTAATCACGTACAGATTGGACAGCACATCGGCCAGGCGTCCTGAAATCTTTTCTCGGCGTTTTAATGACCCGCCAAGCACACCGAGACAGAAATCAGTTATCAGTGCAAACGCAGAACTTAAACGCACGACCTGGCGATAGTAGTAACGTGTGACACGGTTACCGGGTGTTCTGAGCAGCCGCGCACCGGTGAGTCCCATCCAGAAGGTACGCACGATATTGCTCAGGATAAAGCCCATGTGCGCGAACAGGGCGCGGTCAAATTCTTTCAGGCCACGCTTTTTATCCGGATTGTGAAAAGCCGCCACTTCATCCAGCAGATACGGGTGACTGCGTAAGGCGCCCTGGCCAAAGATGATCATGGTGCGCGTCAGAATATTGGCGCCTTCTACAGTAATGCCGACCGGTATCAATTGATAGCCGCGACCCAGGAAATTATGCGGCCCCATGCAGATGCCATGGCCACCGTGAATATCCATTGCCTGATTCATCAGGATACGCATGCGCTCCATAGTCTGTTGCTTGACGATACCAGAGACAACGGAAGGTACTTCACCCTGGTCCAGTGCCGACAGCACCAGCAAGCGTGCCGCTTCAATGGCATAGGTCTGGCCACCGATGATCGCAAGCGCTTCTTCAACACCTTCGAAGTAACCAATCGGGGTGCGGAACTGTTTGCGGATGCGCGCATAGCTACCGGTATAACGTGATGCGGACTTGCCCGCAGCCGTACCCAGTGCCGGCAGCGAAATGGCGCGGCCATCTGCGAGGCACTCCATCAGCATGCTCCAGCCCTTACCGATGTAGGGTTCGCCACCAATGATCCAGTCGAGTGGTATGAATACGTCTTTACCGCGAATCGGACCGTTCATAAACGCCTGGTTGGAAGGGAAATGGCGCCTGCCTACCTCGACACCTTTGGTGTCACGTTTGATCAACGCCAGCGTAATGCCCCTGTCTTCCACATCACTTAACAGGTGATCGGGATCGTACAGTTTGAACGCAATACCGAGCAATGTCGCAACCGGCGCCAGGGTGATGTAACGTTTCTCGAAATTCAGGCGGATGCCGAGTACATCGTCTTCGCCATCAAAGCTGCGGCGACAGACGACACCGGTATCCGGCATTGCGCCTGCATCACTGCCTGCATCAGGACCGGTCAGGCCAAAGCAGGGTACATCTTCACCGCTTGCTAATCGCGGCAGGTAATAATCTTTCTGTTGCTGGGTGCCATAAGTCATCAACAGCTTGCCGGGACCGAGAGAATTCGGCACCATCACGGTCACCGCCGTAGAACCGCTGCGACTGCCTATCTTCATGACGACTTCAGAATGGGCGAGTGCGGAATAACCCAGGCCGCCATACTCTTTCGGAATGATCATGGCAAAGAAGCCATTGTCCTTGATGAATTTCCAGGCCTTGTCTGACAGGTCAAAATTATCGTGGGTGATTTCCCAGTCATTCGACATGCGGCACAGTTCTTCAACTGGTCCATCAAGGAAGGCCTTTTCTTCCTCGGTTAATGTCGGTTTAGGCATTGAACGTATCTTGTTGAAATCAGGCTTGCCGCTAAACAGTTCACCTTCCCACCAGACATCACCGGCGTCGAGCGCTTCCTGTTCAGTCTGTGAAATCGTCGGCATGACCTTCGCCATGCGATCAAACAGAGGGTTGCTGATAAGATTCTTGCGCAGTATCGGCACATTCAGCGGTATCACTACGCCGG
This sequence comes from Gammaproteobacteria bacterium, assembly GCA_029287435.1. Taxonomy (GTDB): domain Bacteria; phylum Pseudomonadota; class Gammaproteobacteria; order SZUA-229; family SZUA-229; genus JABDQW01. The sequence continues at coordinate 3,580 of JARFRD010000167.1, read as the reverse complement.
CGTAAATCACCCAGAGCAGGGATAACTTCACGTTACTGTACTCGGGACAAAAATGCAGACTGGTCAGTCCCAGTGCAACCAGTATTGACCAGGTCAGTAATGAATAGCGGAAATATACGGCAACCGCTGTTATCAGTAGAAACAAGGCACTCCAGAACAACATAATCGCCTTCCTTTAAACGTGTTTGTGTTTCAGAGCTTTATCAACTTCAGCCGGCTCTGTGTTTTCAGTATTCTCAGTATCTTCAGATGACGCAGGCATATGCTGAGTACTTTTTATGACAGACATTTGTTCATCGCGTTCGTCATAACCGGTCTTAACCAGCTCGATTCCGGCCTTGTCGGTTACGAAACAATCGCCTATGTCATTACAGTGTACGCCGGAGCGATCCCATGGTAATCGTCGATAAACCGCAAGATCATCAAGGTCAAGCATCGGGTACTTGATCACATCAAAATAGGGGGAATAGTCGAAATCAGAAGGCGTAATCAGCTTGGTATTGCGCCGGAACATTTTCAGGTTACCGTTTTCATCCTGGTGCAACACCGGGCGAATAGGGAACTGCACCGAGGCAAAAGCTTCAGCCATCATCGCCGAACACACGGTTTTCGTCGGTCGCCCGGCGTTGTGTTCGAACAGGGAAGAGCGCCAGCGTTTAGGGATCCACCAGAAAGGAAACAGGAAACGAGCCAGGTCCATGAGCTGGCGCACGTTGTAATCGGTACCCAGCTGGTAAACACCGTAGTGAACAACACGCTGTGCATCGTTACGTGTTAATCCTTTTGGACGACAGATGCGCAGGTTCTCACCCTTGTACTTGCTCAGGCATTCAACTGTCGTGCCGGTACCAAGTAATGATTCAATAATTAACTGCTCATCGGGTGCGCAGTCACAAAACTTCTGAATACGTTTACGCACATTCAGATCATCAATGTCGTGAAGACGACCGATATAAAGAGAGGAGTGTGTCCAGACACTTTGCGTGATGGACCTGATGATATCACTGACATTGGAGCGGCCCTCAACCAGCAGCACGTCACCTGGCCGCAATTCGTAGCGCAGTTTTTCAAAGTCAGACAGGGGAACTTTGGGATTGTTACCTTGGTAAGTAATCCAGTTGACGATACTGTCCCAGAGAAAATCTCTGACTTTATTAAACGGCCACAACATAGTGTCACCTTCGAGTGTCAACGCTATTTGTTAAGTGTAGTTACAAGTTAAGACAATTGCCTGATTTTGCAGTTCATACCAACCTGTAACTCATTGTATTTTGTTATTTTTTAAATATTATGGACATTTCCTCAGTTAAATCCCTCAACCAGTGTAAGGGCTTCGTCGATTTTGCTGGATGAAGTATAAAAATGGGGTGAGAAGCGAATACCTTTTCCTCTCAATGCGCAGATAACGTCGTTTGCCTGCAGGTGTTGATACAGGGCATCGAGATCACAGCCAGTTTTAATAAATTGAACGATACCTGACTGTCGCAGTGGTGTTCGCGCGCTTAACACTTTTACCTGATCCAGTGCCTGCAAGCGCTCGACCAGGTAGCGGGTGTTTTCCAGTAATCTCTGTTCGACTTCAGCTATACCAACTTCCAGTAATAAACCCAGTGAAGCATGCAGACCCACACCACCAAGAATATTCGGGCTGCCACATTCAAAGCGTCGTGCCGTGGTGTCGGCTGACCACTGTTTAGAATCAAAATCGAACATGTTCTTCATCATGTGCCAGCCGAACTGTTTTAACTGCAGGGTATTGATCAGTTCACTGCGACAGTAGAACAGGGCACAGCCTTCAGGTCCCAGCATCCACTTGTGGCCATCTGCAACAACGAAGTCGGCCTGGTAAGCCTGTGCATCGAATTGCAGCGCACCAATCGACTGAATGCCATCGATACAGAACAGTACTTGCTGTTGTTTGTAGTTTTCACCGAGTTGTTGCAGGTCTAGTCTGAAGCCGCTGGCATACTGCACCGAGCTGCAACTGAGCAGGCGGGTATTTTTATCCATGGCATCGATCAGATCCTGTTCGGGTGTTTCGCTAGTTGTAATCGGAACCAGTCGTGTCTCGACACCCTGACTTTCGAGTGATTGCCACACCATACGATTCGACGGGAACTCTTCTGCTGGTATCACGATATTGTCACCCGGGCTCCACTCAAGGCCGTAGGCAATCACAGAGAGGCCTTCCGAGGTGCTCTTTAACAGGGCAATTTCTTCGGTCGATGAAGCATTGATGAGTTTTGCCAGGCGCTGGCGCAGTTCTGTTTCACGCTGAATCCAGCGATCGTAGTTTTTCGAGCCCTGGCGAGCATTTTCCCGTGCAAATGCGCAGACTGCATCTGACGTGCGTATCGGCCATGGACCTACAGCGGCATGATTAAGATGGATTACATCTTGAAGATCAAAGTACGCCTGCACTTAGACTCCTTATAGAACAGTAACTCCAGCTAAACACATGATAAAATGCGCACAACTGAATGATTGTTAAACACTAGTGTATGACAGATAAGGCTTCAAAAATAGGTGTCATGATCGTCGACGATCACGATCTTGTAAGGCGTGGTTTCGCGAGTTTGTTATCAAGCCAGGAAGGTATTGAAGTCGTTGCCGAAGCCAACAGTGGTGAGGCTGCTATCGAACACTGCCGTAACAATGGCAAGAAAATCGATGTCATCCTCATGGACGTCAATATGCCGGGCATCGGTGGCATGGAAGCCACGCAACGCATCAGTGCCCAATGGCCCGATATCGGTATTATCATTATTACCGTGCATGCCGACGGCCCGCTACCCAGGCGTTTACTCAAAGGCGGTGCCAAGGGTTATCTCACCAAGGGTAATGACGTTACTGAAATGGTCGAAGCAATCAGGGATGTACACAGTGGTGGACGTTACATCGCAAAAGACATTGCACAGCAACTTGCCTTATCCATGTTGCCGGGGCAGGACAGCATTATCGACAGCCTGTCCAAACGTGAACTGCAGATACTGATGATGATTGCGCAGGCGCATAAAAATAACGAGATTGCAGAAACCCTGAATCTCAGTCCCAAGACAGTCAGCACCTACCGTAAACGCCTGCATGAAAAACTGGACGTATCGAATGACATCGAGATGCTGCACCTGGCAATGAAGCACGGTATTCTTGATGATGATCTTTCGGGTGGTCAGCAGTAACGTCACAACCGTCATTGCAAAGAACGGTATCAACATCGCATTTTTCTGGCTGTTCGTCTTTAGATTGCCGCGCTTCGCTCGCAATGACATTATTAAATTACCGTCATTGCGAGGAACGATAGTGACGTGGCAATCTCTGGTAGTAAAGCCAATAGATTGCTTCGTCGTTCCTCCTCGCAATGACGATATAAATTAAACACCGTAGCCCGGATGAAGTGCAACGGAATCCGGGGGGGGTGCCAATCCCGGATTACGCCTTGCTCCATCCGGGCTACAATATTGATATAAAACAATAGGTTAAAATACTTATTAAAAGCACTTTATAAACTACCCGCATGACCAATTTCACCACTGATTGCACCCAATGCAAGCGTCTCGCTAACTTCCTCGCAGACGTAAGA
>JARFRD010000091.1 GCA_029287435.1 Gammaproteobacteria bacterium | reverse complement strand
CACATAGTCAGCTTGGAAGGCTGAAGTTCTACCATTGAACTACACCCGCAATCATTGGGCTCGCAACCACTCCAGACTCTCCACGCTTAATTAATGGTGGAGGGGGGAGGATTCGAACCTCCGAAGGTAGAACCAGCAGATTTACAGTCTGCCCCCTTTGGCCACTCGGGAACCCCTCCCAAAATCAAGCCGCGTATTTTGCGCGAGCAATACTCAAGTGTCAACCGTAACATTCTGATACGGCGTAAAAAAATTGGAGCTGGTGGACGGAATCGAACCCCCGACCTGCTGATTACAAATCAGCTGCTCTACCAACTGAGCTACACCAGCTTTTTATAAAAAATCTTACTGGTCTGACACTCGGACTCTTGTCCTCGTTTCGCCCCCAGTCGATGCCAGTCCGGCATCCCGCCGGCCGTTCGTCAGACTGCGAATGTCCACTGGACATTCGGTTTTTCCTCACCCAACTGAGCTACACCAGCGAAATTCGTTACTGCGCGCTTCGGGCGCGCCGATGCCAAGGCGGAGGATTTTAGGGAATGACCGGCGGTAAAGCAACCAATTCGGTGGATTTTTAGCACAAGTTTCCTGCAATTGATTGAATGCGCCCGATCAGGCACAGGATCGGCTCAGACGACTCGCTTTGTTCTCGAGTAAATCATCAAAAACCCGTTGCGGGATTTGCTTGCCTGCCTGAATGCGGTAATCCAGCCAGTAAATGGTGTAATTACGAAAAACGGGTTCGGCGATCGCATCAAAACCAGCTTTTTCCACGCGTCGTGCGTGGCGATAAGCACGCTCCTTGCTGCTGAAATAGCCGAGCGAGATGCCGTATTTATTGGGCCCACTCGTGATAATAAAATAATCCTTGATGCCCTTGTTCACGAGTTCTCTCGTTAATGCCTTGGCCCGTTTCATACTGCCAGCCGATTTCAGGTAGACACGATACTTGGTTTGCTCCTTCTCTTCCGCACTTCTGAACGAAGCCTCAAGCACGTAGTCCTTGATTTCACGGGTTAGTTTTCGCAGGGTTGTCAGGTCGCTGAATGGCCCCAGGGTGAAACACTGGTCTATGCCAGACTGTGCTGCTACTGCCTTCGGAGCTCCTGGCCCGGGTTTTGGCGCAGTCGTACCCGTCGCAGGCAATGCCCGCTCGACAGGAGGCGGGGTATCTGGCTGTGCTTGCGCTGCAGCAAGCTCAACTTCAGGTATTTGCTTACCCCTGTATTTTGACCCGGTTGCGGGCTCTGAATCAGTTACACCCGTCTCCGCGACGCGCTCTGCACCGGCAATTGCCGGCGTATCCGTTCCTTTTTCTGCCTGATCTTCATCATCCGATAACATCGGTTTATCAACCGCGGTAGCGATACCCAGTTCGGAAAGTAAAATGATTGATTCTACATTCGGATTTATCGGCTGCGGCTGTTGTTGCGACATGCTTTCACGTCGCAGCTCCCAGGCAACATAACCAATATTTACCAGTAACAGCAGCAGAAACAGCCACCGCATCAGGATGACGCCTTTGCCTGATACGACATTGCCGCATGTAAACCAGTGAGCACCAGGTTGGGCTCATATTGCATTTCAGGCAAATTCCCCAGAGACATGATTTCGGTGGCCGTACCGCCTGTTATTATTATTTGCATATCATTACCAAGCTGCTCACGCGCAGACTCACACACCTCGAGCAATGCCGCATGTAGCATGTGAAGTGTACCACTGCTGACAGCATCCGCTGTATTCGATGCAAATTCCACGATTCGCCCCTTTGAATCTGCGATCCCTGCAGTTCCAGCAGACAGTGCGGCACGCATCATTGCAAGCCCGGGCATGATTCTGCCTCCCAGGTGGTGCCCTTGTGCATCCATCAGGTCAATCGTGATCGCTGTCCCCGCATCAATGACACAGACGGGTTGTTGGCAGATTTCATGTGCGCCCAACAGCGCGGCCCAGCGATCGACACCATATTGTTCAGGATCGTCATAAATATTAGTCACACCGTTTAAAGCACAGGTTGTGGCCAGATATGCAGGTGTGATCGACCAGTTTGTCTGCATCCAGTCATTCAATGCCTGCTCTATGGATTTGCCTGCAACACAGGCAACACTGACCGCTTCGGGTCTGTCCAGATCAAGCCATGCTTTAAACGCCAGCTCAGGACTGTGTCTGTCGTAGGCCTGCTCGCCCGCTTGCACGATCTGCCCCTGATGCCACAGCGCCCACTTGATGCGGCTATTACCGATATCAATGGTCAGCACTGTTTTCACCTTGCACCCGCGGCAGCAAGCTGATGTCAGCACTGCTGAACCTCTGCTCCCTGTTATCAATCATTACTCTAAGCTCGCCTTGAGTCGTCAGGCCCATTGTGGTGCCTGTCAGCTTTCTGCCATCCTCGTGCAAAACCTCAACCGACCTGTTTACCAGCACCTCGAGTTCGTCTGAATAGTCCGCCACCAGTGCCGCAGCTGATTGCTGGTATCGCTGACACATCGCCATTGCTTGCTGTAACAGGCAGGCGGCGATCTCACTTCTATCCGGCAATGGCTGCGGGCGCGCATGTGCAACGTCTGTCCATGTCATTGTGGACTCAGTGATAATATCTTCCGGCATCTGGTAGTTAAGCCCAATACCAATAATCGCCTTACAGCTTTCTGCTCTCACCGATGTTGTTTCAATCAAGATGCCGGCGATTTTAGCGCCATTGACCAGCACATCATTTGGCCACTTGATTTCGACCGCTTCAACATCAAAGCGGCGTAAACACTGTACAACGGCTATCCCCTGCATCAATGACAACATACCCAGACTGTTCACCGGTAGCTTAAACGCCCACGCCAGGCTCATATAAATATTGGCGCGCTCGGGTGAAACCCAGTGATGCCCTCTGCGACCTCGACCTTTGGTTTGATGTTCCGCAAAACATACAAACGGCAACTCACGGCCTTGTTCACATTGCCTGAGCGACCAGGCATTGGTTGAATCAACAGTGTCGAACAGATGCACACCACCAGTGAGTGCTCCGTCATCGATAACATCGTAAATTCTGTCTTTGTTGAGTTGTGCTGGCATAGAGTTCAAGCTCGCTTTATATCACAGTCTGCTATGTAAGCCAGTGACAGCCAAGGTAATATTCAAGCCACAATGAAAAAGCGGGATGAATTTATCACTTATCTGCTCGAGTTGATGCAACCACTCGGTCCGGTTTCTGCGCGGGCAATGTTCGGCGGTTACGGCATTTATCTCGATGACATCATGTTTGCGCTGGTTACCGATGATATTCTGTACCTGAAAACCAACAAAGAGACATTGCCTGAATATGAACAGCGCGGTCTGCAACCCTTTCGCTATGAACGCAACGGCAAGCCATTCAATATGTCCTATAGCGAAGCACCCGATGATGTAATGGAAGATCAGGATGCTATGCGTTACTGGGCCAACAAGGCAATTGATGCCGCACTGAAAAACAAACGCAGTATAAAAACCAGCAAAAAGACCGTGTAAACAGCGAATGCATCCTCCCTATCGTCACGCACCTGCCGCCAGCCGGGACATGCCTCGCGGCATCCCGTACATCATTGGTAATGAAGCCGCCGAGCGCTTCAGCTATTACGGTATGCGCGCCATTCTCGTGGTGTTCATGACGCAGTACCTGATGAATCCGCAGGGCCAGCTCGACGTGATGAGCGAAGAAGAAGCAAAAAGCTGGTACCACCTGTTTGTATCCGCGGTTTACCTCACGCCTCTACTTGGTGCGCTGGTTTCCGACGGCATTCTGGGTAAATTCAGAACCATCATCACCTTGTCTATCGTGTATACACTCGGCCACTTTGCGCTGGCACTGGATGATAGCCGCACCGGTCTCGTGCTGGGACTCGGACTCATCGCGCTCGGCGCCGGTGGCATCAAGCCCTGTGTCTCGGCACACGTCGGTGACCAGTTTGGCAACAGCAATCGTCACCTGTTACCCAGGGTATTTGGCTGGTTTTATTTTTCAATCAACCTCGGCGCATTCGTCTCTTCATTGATGATCCCGTGGTTGCTGGAAGCCTATGGCGCCTCGGTTGCGTTTGGCGTGCCCGGCGTGCTGATGCTGCTGGCTACGATCATCTTCTGGTCGGGACGTTACAGATTTGTGCACATCAGGCCCGGCGGTAGCGGATTTATCCGCGAGACCTTTAGCAAGGAGGGTATCAGCGCGGTAGCCAAACTCAGCATCCTCTATATTTTTGTGGCCATGTTCTGGGCACTGTTCGATCAGACCGGTTCGGCATGGGTGTTACAGGCACAGCACATGAACAGAAACATACTGGGCATCGAGTTGTTACCTGCCCAGATCCAGGCAGCCAATCCTTTACTGGTGATGCTGCTGATACCTCTGTTTTCCTACTTTATTTATCCGCATCTCGATCGCCTGATGCAGCTCACTCCGTTACGAAAAATTGCCATCGGCATGTTCGTCACAGTGATTGCATTTTCAGTAGCCGCGCTGGCACAAATGAAAATTGATAGCGGCATGACGCCACATATCAGCTGGCAACTGCTCGCCTACACGATCCTGACGGCTGCCGAGGTCATGGTATCGATCACCTGTCTCGAGTTCTCATACACCCAGGCACCGAAAAAGATGAAGTCCTTTATCATGGCATTTTTCATGATGTCGATCGCACTCGGCAACCTGTTCACCAGTGCGGTCAATTTCTTTATTCAGAACCCAGACGGCAGCAGCAAACTCGAAGGCGCAGACTACTACTGGTTTTTCACCCTGATAATGCTGATCACAGCTTTGCTGTTTTTATTCGTGGTGAGGTTTTATCGGGAAAAGACGTACATTCACGACGAGCATAAACCTGATGCAAGCGCAGCTGATGTTGTAGAATAGCGCGCCATATGAAACCTGCAGAAAACACGTCAATGGACGAAAAAGAAAACGCACCCAGCAACTTCATTCGCAACATCATCGATGCCGATCTGGACTCGGGCAAGCACACCACGGTATATACGCGCTTTCCCCCGGAACCAAACGGCTACCTGAATGTTGGTCACTCAAAATCGATCTGTCTTAACTTCGGCATCGCCCGTGATTACAACGGCAACTGCAACCTGCGCTTTGACGATACCAACCCCGACAAGGAAGAAGAAGAATACATGCACTCCATCATGGAGGACGTGCGCTGGCTCGGTTTCGAGTGGACCGAAGAAAAACACGCATCTGATTATTTCGACCAGCTCTACATGTTTGCAGTCAAGCTGATCCTGGACGACAAAGCCTATGTCGACTCACAGAGTGCCGATGAAATTCGTAACTCGCGCGGGACATTAACCGAGCCGGGCAAGGAAAGTCCATACCGTAACCGTGGCGTGCAGGAAAACCTTGGTATGTTCCAGCGTATGAAAGAAGGCGAGTTTGCCGACGGTGAGCACGTCCTGCGCGCAAAAATCGACATGGCCTCACCCAATATCAACATGCGTGACCCCGTGCTATAC
>JARFRD010000083.1 GCA_029287435.1 Gammaproteobacteria bacterium | reverse complement strand
TCGCCTCGAATAACAAACCGGTGATCGTCAGCGGTGATGATGGACGCCGTGCACTGGATGCCGCAATACGCATCTCCGAACTACTCAATGAAAAATAACCTTCATAAAGGATAAATACATGAATATCCCAATGGTTGACCTCAAGCGCCAGTACGAAATCCTGAAACAGGAAATCGACGATGCTGTACTGCAAGCCTTATCGGCAACACAGTTTATTCTCGGCCCCAATGTACAGGCATTTGAACAGGAAGCAGCTGATTACCTTGGTGTCAGCCATGCTGTGGGATGCGCATCCGGCACCGATGCACTGCACCTGGCCCTGGCCGCTGCAGGTATTGGTGAAGGTGACGAGGTCATAACAACACCATTCACCTTTATTGCTACAGCAGAAGCCATCAGCTATGTTGGCGCAACACCTGTTTTCGTTGATATCGATCCCAAAACTTTCAACATCGATCTGAACCAGGTTGAACAGGCCATCACCAGCAAAACGCGTGCGGTTATTCCAGTACACCTGTTTGGCCAGCCTGTCGATATGAACGCGCTGGTCAAGCTCTGTGATGACAAGGGATTAACCATCGTTGAGGACTGTGCGCAGTCATTTGGTGCTCATATAGATGGAAAAATGACAGGCAGCTTCGGCGCCTTTGGTGCATTCAGTTTTTTCCCGAGCAAGAACCTCGGCTGTTACGGCGATGGCGGCCTGATCACGACCAATGATGAACAACGCGCAAATGAATTAAAGGTGCTGCGTAATCACGGCAGCCGTGAACGCTATCATCACAACATTATCGGTTACAACAGTCGTCTCGATGAACTGCAGGCGGTAATTCTGCGCATCAAACTGAAACACATCGATGATTACAACCAGAATCGTCGCCGCGTAGCGCACCGTTATTCGAACAACCTGGCTGACACCGGCATCCAGACCGCATACGAAGACACGATTGGTCTCCACATCTATCATCAGTACACACTGCTGCACGAGAAACGCGATGACATCATGAAGGCTGTGCAGGATGCGGGTATAGCATGTGCCGTCTACTACCCGATTCCGCTACATAAACAGGATGTATACATGGAGGCTTACAAGGGACTCCATTTACCAGTATCCGAATCAGTCGCGCAGAACTGTTTTTCCTTACCCGTGTACCCGGAACTGCCGGATGCCCACGTGGATGCCATCACCGAAGTTATTAAAGGGGCACTCTAATTGCCCGGCCAGACAGTTGTCATTGTTGCCGGTGAAGCCTCCGGCGACATGCATGCCTCAAGGCTCGCCAGGGAACTGTTGAAGTTAAACCCTGAACTCAAGCTGGAGGGTATGGGGGGTCAGAATATGCGTCGCGCTGGCGTCGATATTCTTGTCGACAATGCAGAACTTGCCGTGGTTGGCCTGGTAGAAGTCCTGGCAAACTACCGTACTATCAAAGCCGCACTGGATAAACTCAAGCAACATGTTAAGCAGGCCAGGCCGGATTTGCTGATCCTGGTTGATTACCAGGAATTCAACCAGAAGCTCGCGGCTTTCGCGAAATCCATTGGCATTAAAGTCCTGTTCTACATCGGCCCGCAGGTATGGGCCTGGCGACCCAAACGGGTATACAAGATGGGACAGATCGTCGATCAGATGGCTGTTATTTTTCCATTCGAAGTCGATCTGTACCAGCACGCAAACGTCCCGGTTGAATTCACCGGCCACCCGCTGGTTGATGAAGTCGTCAATGACAAAACGCCGGCACAGGCACGTGAACTGCTTGACCTGGGCCAACAGACAACGGTAGGCATGTTTCCGGGCAGCCGTAAAGGTGAAGTCAAGCGCCTGATGCCGATCATGCTCAAAACAGCGAAGATACTGCAGGCAAAAAACCCAGGCATACAGTTTGTACTACCACTGGCCGAGTCACTCGACGAAGCGATCCTGGACCCTTACCTGTATGAAATCATGGATCTGAACATCAACGTTGTTCGCGGCCAGGCTTATGATGTCATGCAGGCTTGTGATGCCATCATCACTGCATCGGGTACTGCTACACTGGAAATTGCATTGATGGGCATACCCATGACCATCATTTACAGGGTATCACCAATTTCTTACAACATTCTGCGATTTATCGTGAAGCTCGACTATATTGGCCTGGCCAACATTGTTGCAGGCAAAAGTATCGTTCAGGAATTTCTGCAGGGCAAGGCCAAACCCAAACTTATTGCAGCTGAAATTCAGCGAATCCTTAATGATTCAGACTATAACACTACAATAAGAAATGAACTCTCACAGGTGCGCAATAAGCTGGGCGATAAAAGCGGTTCTGTGCATATTGCCCAGCTCGCGTATGACATGTTGAATAATAATTCATAGTGCAGATACGATCGTTACACAATCACTTCTCAAAGATCATTACCCTGTGCCTGGTATTGTTTGCTCATGGGTGTGCAACACTTGACGGCCCGCCAAATCCGGATGATCCACTGGAGCGTTACAACCGCGCCATGTTTTCATTCAATGAGAGCCTGGACAAAAATGTAATGATCCCGGTAGCCAAAGGCTATAACTATGTGATGCCCGGCTTTGCCAATACCGGTGTCACCAACTTCTTCAGCAACCTTGATGATATCGTTGTCTTTTTCAACTCGTTACTGCAGTTGAAGGTTGGTGAAGCCATTCATACATCTGCCCGTATCGTATGGAATACGACGGCCGGCCTTCTTGGCTTTATTGATGTAGCCACCAGCTTTGATCTACCGAAGAAAAATGAAGATTTTGGCCAGACCCTGGCAACCTGGGGTGTTCCAAGCGGCCCCTACTTTGTTCTACCTTTCCTGGGGCCGAGCACAGTACGTGATGGCCTGGGTGTACCTGTCGACTGGTTCCTGTTCGACCCGGTTTTCCAGGACAAGGAGCTTAAGGTTACGCTTACTGCACTCGTAATTCGCTTCACTGACAAACGTGCAGACCTGCTCACAGCTACAGATATCATCGATGTCGCAGCGCCTGACAAATATGCGTTCATGCGCGACGCCTATCTGCAACACCGCAGAAACCTGATCCACGACGGCAATCCGCCGGATGAGTTCAGTGATGATGAATTATTCGGTGATGATTTGTTTACTGATGATCTGGATCTGGAGAAAGATTTGAGGTAGGTTTTTACCGCAGAGGCGCGGAGACGTGGAGGTAGTCTTGTGTATTATCTCCTTCGTTGTCATTGCGAGCCCTTCGGCGCTGCTCAGGATAGACTTAGCGAAGCACTAATGTTGCCTGGAGCAACATTAAACACACGAAGTGTGGCCCGAAGGGCAAATTACATGGATGTAATTTGTAATCTTGTACTTGTCAGCATGTATAGATTGCCGCGTCGCTGTCGCTCCTCGCAATGACAACACATTAGTCAACCACTGCGCCTCTGCGGTTAAAAAATCTTTCTCTTAATGACTATGCGACCCTCGCCGCACATCGGTGATATTCGGCAACATCGATATCTTGTCCATAACACGCTGCAACTGGTGTAAATCACGGCTCTCAATGGTAACCGCCATGCGTGCAGTTTGGTGTTTCTTGTCAGACAGGGTATTCACCGCGATCACATTTACCTTTTCGTCGGCCAGGGTTCGGGTCACATCATTCAATAATCCGGTTCTGTCCATGGCTTCGATGATTAAAGAGACAGGGTAAGTCTGTACATTCGCCTCAGAATCCCCCCAATCGACCTCGATTAACCGGTTCCGATTTTCCTCATCAAGGTTGATGATATTCTGGCAATCCTTACGATGAATGGTCACGCCCTTGCCCTGCGTGATAAATCCGATAATGTCATCACCAGGAACAGGCTTACAGCAATTTGCCATGTTGGTGAGCATGTTACCAACACCGGATACGCTGATATCACTGGATGGTTTTTGCTTGCGATAGGCCCTGGGTACAGAATCAACCGGCAGTTTGTCGCCGGTTTCAGGTGCCGTCTGTTCGTGTAATGCAGATGCCAGTTGTGCGGTTGTTATGTCACCGCGCGCGAGTGCAATGTATACGTCATCAGCTGACTTCTTTTTGAAGCGTTTCTGCAGTTGAACGATGTCTGGCCTGACGCTCATGCGCCGGATTTCGCGCTCATAGAGCGACTTACCATCGACGAGATTCTCGGCTTCATCCTTTTTGCGGAACCAGCTTCTTATCCTGTTACGCGCACGTGATGTCTTGATAAAGCCAAGATGCGGAATCAGCCAGTCTCGCCGCGGTGATTCTTCCCTGGTGGTGAGTATCTCTACCTGCTGGCCACTCTGTAATTGATAGGTCAACTGTACGATGTGGCCGTTCACTTTTGCGCCCCGGCAACGATGGCCTACGGATGTATGCACGGCATAGGCAAAATCCAGCGGCGTTGCACCCATCGGTAAATCGATAACACGACCCTCGGGCGTGAGCACGAATACGCGGTCGTGAAACATTTCGGTATGAAAATTATTCAGCAAATCGTCATCGGTGGTCTGCTTCGGATCGAGCAGTTTTCTGAGCGATTCGATACTGGACTCCATTTGCTCGTCGACTTTATCGCCTTCCTTGTAGCGCCAGTGTGCCGCCACACCGTGTTCAGCAAACTCGTGCATTTTGTGCGTACGTATCTGGACTTCAACCGGTTTGCCGCCCGGTCCATGTACCGCAGTATGCAATGACTGGTAGCCGTTTTCCTTGGGATTGGCAATATAGTCATCGAACTCCTTGTCGATGTGACGCCAGTTACCGTGCACCAGTCCCAGTACGGTATAACAGTCAGCAATGCTATCAACCACGATACGCACGGCACGCACATCAAACAGTTCGTGGAAGTCACGCTGTTTTGACGTCATCTTTTTCCAGATACTATAGATATGCTTGGGCCGTCCGTAGATCTCGGCTTTTATGCCGGCATCGGTGAGGAGTTTCTGCAGTACATCGACAACATCATGAATGAACTGCTCCCTGTTCTCGCGCTTTTCCTCAAGGTATTTCGCAATGCGTTTATATGTCGATGGCTCAAGGTAACGAAAAGACAGGTCTTCCAGCTCCCACTTGAGCTGTCCAATGCCCAGTCGATTGGCAATCGGCGCAAAGATGTCGAGACTTTCCTGGGCCACGTCGAGGCGAGTCAGTTGATCGGCTTCTGACAGTTGTCGCAGGCGTTGTACCCTGAAGGCGAGCTTGATCAGTACAGCGCGCACGTCATCGACCATGGACAGCAGCATGCGACGCAGGCGCTCAGCCTGTTCCGGTGAATCCTTGTTTTCCTGGCTGGAGCGCACCCGATGCAGCTGGCACACGTTGTCAACCATGTTCATGATTTCGGCACCGAACTCAGCCTCGAGCGCTTCCTTATCGCTGTCGCTGATTAAGCGCGTGGTGCTGAGCAGGCTGACTATAAGGGTGGTTTCGTCAGCGCCGATTTCACTCAACAACATAGCGACATCAAGGCTACTGGGTAAATCCGTATCAGGCTCCAGGTCCCAGACGTGCATACAGGCCCTGTAGATCGGGCTGTCTTTCTCGACCGCATGACCTGTAATTTTTTCCAGGTATTCATCGACTGAATACACCTGGGGAATGATGTTGTGTTGACGGGTCGCGCGCATAGTAGCGCTATTTTACGCTGTGACGGATTTACTGGAAATCAGAATTAAATATGCCGCAATGTAACTTGCGGCATACTTTTTCAGTTTTTACGCGGATATTCAGGATGCTTTCTGGCATTCCGGGCATTTACCGTACAGGGTGAGACTGTGATCAGTAATGGTGAAGCCCTTGCTGTCGGCAACCTTGATCTGCTGGCTTTCGATGACATCATCGAAAAATTCTTCAACCTTGCCGCAAACAACACACACGATATGATCATGATGACCTTCGCGATTAAGCTCGAATACAGCCTGGCCACCTTCAAAATGATGTCGTGTCACCAGTCCGGCAGCTTCAAATTGCGTGAGTACACGGTAAACTGTGGCTAAACCAACTTCTTCACCCTCGTCACGTAATGACTGGTAGATATCTTCTGCACTCTGATGTCTGACATTAGACGACTCCATCAGGTCAAGGATTTTCATGCGGGGCAAGGTAACTTTAAGGCCCGCTTTTTTAAGATCAGTTGATTCCATAATTCACTGCCGGCAAAAAGTAAGTTAGTATCGCGGATTATTTTATCAGTGTTGATTCTCATTTTGTTGATGTACGTTAAGAATATTCTCATTATCACTTTGAAAGCCATCGTGTTTTCCACCCTGCTTACTTGCCTGGCGGCATGCGAGAGTTTTCTCCCGGAGCCACATAAAATCGATATCGAGCAGGGAAATGCGATCACAGAGGAGGAATTTCAGTCACTTTATACCGGAATGTCAGAAACCGAGGTGATTGAAGCGCTGGGCTCCCCCCTGATAAGGGACCCCTTCCACCCAGACCAATGGGTTTACCTTTATCGCCTGAAGCCCGGCAAAGGCCGTTTGAGAGAATCGAAATTCACCCTGTATTTCAGGGATGGCATTCTGGTGAAAATTGACGGCGATGAGTACAAGGAGTACTAGGCTTAGCCGCCCTCACCTCAGCCTTTATCGGTGCTACCGCCTTTACGTGTGACCTTGCCTTCTGCTGCGCGTTTTCGGCGCACTTCTTTCGGATCTGCGATCAAAGGCCTGTATATTTCAACGCGATCGCCATCTGCGAGCACGGTGGTCATTTTCGCCGCTTTACCAAAGATACCAACATCGCTGTGTTCGACATCGAGCTCGGGAAATTCCATCATTATGCCGGACTGTACGATAGCACCACCGATGGTCGTGCCTGCATCGACATTAACCGGGATGATTAGCTGCTTTTCAGGCAGCGCATAGGCCACCTCGACATTGATGGTGTTAATCTCGCTCACCGTAAACCTCCACGGCCCGCCGTGTGAACGCGTCTACCAGTGAATTAGCAATTTGTGTAAACACCGGCTTTACCGCAATTGACACCAGGCTGCTGTCAAATTCGAAAACAAGATCGAATTCTATTTTACACGCTTCGGCTTTCTTCAGCGGCTGAAAGTCCCAGGCCCCGTGCAGGGCCTTGAATGGACCTTTAACCAGCTCAATTTTAATTTGCTGGTCTTTTTTCAGGTGGTTGTGTGTGGTGAATTTTTTATTCAGCGGGCCGCGTGCAATCTCAATACTGGCTTTCATTTCCGTGTCAGTCTCACTCAGGAGTTCCGACGATTTGCACCAGGGCAGGAATTCGGGATACCTGAGAACATCATTCACCAGGGCGTACATCTCTGCTGGTGAATAGTTCACCAGCGCACTGCGTTTTATATGTGACACGATCAGTTGGCCAGGTCAGGAATCCGTTACAGGCTGATAATACCGATAGCATTCAGGAAAACGATGATGACTGCAACCGGTGTGATGAAGCGAACAAGGAAGCGCCAGATTTTATAGATAAAATCATAGGTATTCAGCTCGTCTTTCGTCGACTCCTGTTTCATCAACCAGGCTGCAAATATGGCGATAAACAGGCCACCCAGCGGCAACATCAGGTTTGCGGTAAGGAAATCCAGCGTATCGAAAAAGTTCTTGTCCTTGAACAGAAACGGTATGCTCCAGGTTTTGTCTGCCCATAGATTGAATGACAACACTGAACCGATACCCACAGCCCAGGTAAACATTCCTATCCACACCGAGGCATAAATACGGCTCATATTGCGGTTTTCCACCAGCCAGGCAACAGCCGGTTCAATCAGGGATATGGCCGATGTCCACGCGGCGAAGGTAAGCAGAATAAAAAATGCTGTACCAATCATGGTGCCTGCTTCCATGTGACCAAAGGCAATAGGCAGTGTCTTGAAAATCAAACCCGGTCCGGCACCGGCCTCCAGCCCGTTGGCAAATACGATTGGAAATATCGCCAGGCCCGCGAGTAACGCCACCGAGGTATCGGCGAGCGCAATCAATACTGATGCCTGGGTGATCGATGTGCGTTTTGGCAGGTATGAACCATAGACCATGATTGCGCCCATACCCAGGCTCAGGGTAAAGAAGGCATGACCCATGGCAATCAGCACGCCTTCACCGGAAATTTTGCCTGGTGTAAACAGGAATCGAACGCCTTCCATGAAATACCCGGTTGTCATCGAGTAAGCCACAGTCATGAGCAGCAAACCCAGCAGAGCCGGCATCAGGAAGCGCACAGCCTTTTCCAGGCCATGCTTGACACCGCGTGCGACCACGATCATGGTCATCACCATGAATATCGTGTGCCAGGCCAGCAGCTTTTCAGGATCGGACACAAGGTTGCCGAAAATGCTGTTAACACCATCAGCGGTTACGCCAAGAAAGGCACCGCTGGCTGTTCTGAAGATATAAGACATGGCCCAGCCGGCAATCACGCTGTAGTAGGAGAGGATCAGGAAACCGGCAACGACACCCATCCAGCCCAGTGCCACCCAGCCACTACTACGGCCCTCCTGCTGCGCCAACGTTGCCATGGTATTGATCGGGCTCTGGTGTCCCCGGCGGCCAAGCATGATTTCGGCCATCATGATTGGAATGCCGATCAAGGCAATACACAACAGGTAAACCAGGACAAACGTTCCACCACCATTCTCACCGGTGATGTACGGAAACTTCCAGATATTGCCGAGACCAACCGCAGAACCC
>JARFRD010000198.1 GCA_029287435.1 Gammaproteobacteria bacterium | reverse complement strand
CTTCAGACCACCCATGGGTCTGACACCTGCTGGCTGCAGATATATTCTCAACATGTCTTTCAGTAAACAGACTTTCGCCGCCGCGGTAGTCAGCCTTGGCGTCAAGTCTTACCTCGAAATCGATGAACAGGACGATGACTTTACACTTCGGAGAAAGCCGGTTCGCGGCAAGTCCAAAGCGAGTAAAGGAGAAAGCGCCGTCCTTGAGTGCCTGTTTGAGGATGGTTCAGAAGTCAAACTCGATCAGAAGAATTACAGGGTCTTTATGAAGGCTCGCAGTGCGTTAAAAAATGCCCTGAAATCCGAACACCTGGGACGGGTATTCATGCTCAATACCGTCTACGCCGTGCCTGGCATCCTTTTGACGATCGTGGCAGCGATAATTGCGGCCATATTAAAGGCCAGTCCCGTTGTCTGGGTAATCTACGGCTTTTTATCCATCGCGCTGCATGTGACATTTATATACCTGTTGCGTGCACCCACACCGGCTGGGCGCAAGATCATGGATGAAATCGAAGGTTTCAAGATGTACCTTGATACCGCCGAGCAGGACCGTCTTGAACGTATGCAATCGCCACGTTTAACCCCGGAAGTGTTTGAAACCTTTCTGCCCTTTGCCTTTGCACTGGGTGTTGAAAACAACTGGTGTGACCGATTTGCCCGTGAGCTGCCGGAGGAACTGGCGAAGAAAGGTGGCTACCACCCGGCGTGGTATACCGGTAGCCAGGACAGGCTTGGGGCGCTAAGCCACCTGGGCAATGATTTTAACAACAGTTTTTCCTCCGCTATTTCCTCGGCTTCATCACCACCCGGCTCATCCTCTGGCTCAGGCGGCGGTGGTTCCTCCGGTGGTGGCGGCGGCGGTGGCGGCGGCGGTGGCTGGTAAAACCCCGAATAGACCCGGACAAACTGATTGGTAGAAAAAGTAGCGTATTAGGGCACGATATAACCTGTTTGTGTTATAAAATTGGCAGTTAGTTGATTTATATAACACCAATGAGGTTGGCATGGCTCAAACACAAGAACTCATCAAATCATTAAAGACCGCCCTGAAAGCGCAGGGTAAAACTTACGCGGATGTGGCGGTTGAACTCGGACTGACCGAGGCCAGTGTTAAACGCCTTTTCTCAAAGCAAAGCTTCTCCCTAAGTCGCCTTGACCAGGTTTGCCACCTGCTCGACATGGAGATCACCGACCTGGTGCAACTGATGAACGAGCAACAACAGCGCTTGCAACAACTCAGCGTTGAGCAGGAAAAGGAAATCACCGCAAACGTCACGCTGACACTGGTGACCGTCTGTGTCCTCAACCGCTGGACCATGGATGACATCCTTGCTTACTACCGTATCAGCGAGACCGAATGTATACAGCACCTCGCAAAACTGGATCGTCTCAAGGTCATCGAATTGCTGCCCAAAAACCGAATCAGGTTGTTGGTAGCACCCAATTTCAGCTGGCACGAAAACGGGCCAATCCAATTATTTTTTCAGAAAAAAATCAGCCAGGAGTTTTTTAATACACACTTTAGCCGTGATGATGAATGCCTGATCGTCCTCAATGGTATGTTTTCGTCACAGGGCAATGCTGAACTTCAGAGCAAGCTAAAACGCCTTGCCAGGGAGTTTGGCCTCTTGAATAATGATGAAGCTACGCTTGACCTGGCAGAGCGAAACGGCACGACACTGGTACTGGCGATGCGTGACTGGCGGTACGGCCTGTTCAAGCCATTCATAAAAACCCCATCCAGCACGCAGACACCTTAAAGTATTATATATTGATACTTTAATGCGCGTATAAAGTTACTTTTCATAATATAGTTGCGTAATATATAACTGCTATCCATGATGAGAATCGTAAGGCGGTTGCCCCCGAAAGGGGTGTCAATTTTCAACCACGTTTACGGAGCAAATCATGAAAACACTTATCATTGTCACCCTCAGCTTAATAGCACTGATCTTTACCACCTTGTGGAGTACACCGGTTCACGCTGCCGGACTGATGGCCCCGACAGGGTCAGGTATACCGCAACTTGAGATCAGGGAGCACCACGTCAACGTTGTTATCGAAGACGGTTATGCAATTACAAACGTTGAACAGGTGTTCGCCAACCCGCATGGTTCTGATCTCGAGGCAATTTACTCTTTCCCGATTCCCCAGAAGGCCGCAGTCAGTGAGTTCACCTACTGGATCGACGACTTACCGGTGACCGGTGAGGTTCTCGAGAAACAACAGGCCCGCGAAATATACAATCAGGAAAAGCAGGCCGGCAGGGAGGCCGCACTGACCGAACAGGACAGCTACCGGAATTTTGATATTGCCGTCTACCCGGTACGCGCCGGGCAGGATGTACGCATCAGCCTGACCTATATCCAGCCTGTTCATATTGATACCTCTATCGGACGTTATGTATACCCGCTGGAGGATGGCGGTGTAGACGAGGAAAGAATGGCTTTCTGGACCTACGAGGATGCAGTCGAAGAGGCTTTCAGCTTCAATTTATCGTTCCGCTCCTCCTGGCCGGTAGACGACTTCAGGCTACCGCAACATCCACTGGCCAACATACAGAAGCTATCTGACGGGGAATGGAGTGCGTCGATGGTCACAGAAGCCACAACTCCTGATGACAACTCAACTACCACTGCATCACCAGCTGTTGTGCATCGCCTCGACAAGGATATCGTTGTCTACTGGCGCCAGGTTCAGGGACTGCCCGGCTCGGTCGAAATGATCACCTACAAACAGCACCCCGGTGAGCGTGGCACATTTATGCTGACGCTTACACCCGGCAACGACCTCGCCCCGATCACCGGGGGCAGGGACTGGGTTTTTGTACTCGACTTTTCCGGCTCAATGGAAGGCAAGTTCCAGAGCCTGATAGAAGGGGTCAAAAAGGGCCTCGCCAAATTGAATCCTGAAGACCGCTTTAGAATCATCCTGTTCAATAAACAGGCACGCGAAGTAACCAGTGGCTTTGAGTATGCCGTTCCTGAGAATGTGCAGAACTACATGCAGGTTCTCGAAAGCAATCACCCGAACAGTGGCACAAACCTGTTCGCCGGCCTCAATCTTGGTATTCACTTGTTGGACGCAGACCGAAGCAGCGCATTGGTGCTGGTCACCGATGGTGTCGCCAACCTTGGCTACACGGAGAAAGCAGACTTCCTCGACCTGCTGGAGCAAACCGACGTCAGGTTGTTCACATTCGTATTGGGTAACAACGCGAACCGTCCCCTGCTGGAAAGCATGGCAAAGACTTCCAATGGTTTTGCGATGAATGTTTCCAACAGTGACGATATAGGCGGCAAACTGCTTGAGGCCACATCAAAGCTGACCCATGAAGCTTTGAATGATATCGATCTGAAAATCTCAGGCGTTAAAGTGAGTGATTTGACACCGGAGCGCTTCAGCAGCCTCTATCGCGGACAGCAACTGATCGTGTTTGGCCATTACTGGGGGAGCGGTGAGGCCAGCCTCAGTCTCGGCGGCAGGGTATCGGGTGAGAACAGAAGCTATACAACGGTCTTTGACTTCCCTGAAGTTTCGACACTTCACCCGGAAATAGAGCGCTTATGGGCATTTGCAAAGATTGAAGACCTGCAAAACCGGCTGGACTATTTCGGTGAAGACGCCGACATCGAACAGGCGATCACCGATATTGCCATCGAGAATGGTCTTGTGACCGACTATACCTCGATGATTGTCCTGCGTGAGGAACGTTACCAGGAACTCGGAATCAAGCGTCTCAACCGGTCTCGCGTGGAAAACGAACAACTGGCAAGACAGGAGCGCATTGTTAAGGGCATACGCAACAACCGGGTCGACAACAATCAACCGATGTATGCAGAGCCCAGGGCGAGTCACGGTAATGGTGGCGGCGCATTTGACCCCTGGATGCTGCTGCTATTACTGCCATTGATGATGTTGCATCTCAAGACGGGAAGACGCTTTCAATAGAATTACCGGGGCGGCTTTCGGGCCGCCCTCTTTCCGGAGACTGCATCATGATCAAACAGAGATTACCCGTATTGACCATCGGCCTGTTGATCACCATGGTCGGTTTGCACTGGCTGGTGATGGATAAGACGCCACTCTATTTCAGCGCCACTGAGATTTGGAACGGAGAGACCTGGCGTATTATCAGCGGCCACTTTATGCATGCTGATCTGCAACACCTGCTGTGGAACTGCCTTGGTCTTGCCGTTTTGGGTACATTACTTGAACACCACTCAAGGGCTATACTGCTGACAGCATTAGTTGCCGGCATTATTTTTGTCACCGCCCTGCTACTGACACCATTTGTACAATTGGATTACTACTGCGGACTGTCTGGTGTGCTGAATACTTTACTGTTGGTCGCGCTTTGGCTTGAATGGAAATCAACCCGCTCCGGGCTAATCATCCTCATAGCCTGCGGTAGCATAGCGAAAGTTCTAATCGAGGTGTCCCAGGGTGCCTCAATCGTGACACACATCAGCTGGCCACCCTACGCCTGGTCACATGTGGCCGGCTTGATCGGTGGCCTGCTTGTTGTCGGGACAATGACTGTAACCAAGTCGAAGGTTGCGTAAAGCTTTACTTCCGGATTGAAAAGCTGGTTACTCTAGATTGGATGGGGCGCCAAGGCCATACAGTACCCATAGCTTAATATGAAACCACGGGGTAATGGCTTCGAAAAAATGCACACTGTTCGATGTCTAAGCCGGGATGGGTATTGACTTAGCAGGACCGTGAGCGACATGGATGTGTCATTACCAAGGGAAACTGGCGGACTAATTACCAAGCGAGTTTGTCGTAACAGCGTAGCAAATGGATTTTACAGAAGCAATCGAGCATGGTTCACCGGTCAGCCAACAGTAGATATGAAGTTTGACTTTTGAAGTCTGAGACCTATGGTTTGCATCTGTTCTCGCACCCATATGTTTCGAACGCCAGTGGCGCTTATATCGATTTTATAGACCTTTTTGATTTGCCGAGAGATCTGACCTCGGCCTAGATGCGGGTTGTCCAGAGAAAGCTCAACGACTTTCTTTTCCAGTGTTTTGTCAGCGCGATTCTTATGGTAAAGGTCTTTGGTAATTTGTCGCTTTAGCCCTTCAGTCCCCTGTTCCTTGATGATTCGTCTGAGCCTGTAAATGGTATCGCGAGATACACCGCTGATTCTGGCGGCCTCTGAGACGTTGTCAAGCTCATCCGCCAGCGTTAGAACATCCAATTTCTTCTGGATGTCTAAATCGAACATTGTGGGTTTGGTCGGCTCGATGACCTCAGAGACTACGAGACATCTTCCGGCGAAGTACGCAGTGAACCCCTTGCTATCTTGTGTCCGTATTTCGATACGCTGTTTTGCAATACTGCACTTGAGGGGTGACTCAATGAGGTAGAGCTTGTTGCCGTAGCTGAACGTATGGTCGTTGCGTATTTTTCGATATTCCTTCACGACGCAAACGTCATTCAGGTTGATGTGCTCAGGAATCGCTGTAAATTCAGCAGTATCGTTTCGTGCCATCACCTTGATGTTTTTATCCCAGAACTGAGGAATGAACGTGCCTTGAAGATACCTGTTTGCACTGTCCATATCATCGATGTCGTTGAGCCTGAGCTCGGGGATGAGTCTGTCCTGGAAGGTGTCAAACGAGCGTTCGACCCGGCCTTTCCCCTGTGGTGAGTTGGCAAAAATGATCTCGATACCAAGCTCTTTGCAGGCGCGTTGTACCTGCGAGAAGTTACACCGCTTCGGCCCACCGAATATGCCCGCCTTGTCCACATAGAGTACTTTAAACACGCCTTTTTGAGCGATGAAGTCGCGTAACACCTTCAGGCAACTTAACGAGGTCTCTGACTTGAAGAACTCCGCGTGTATTTCGCTGGTTGCATCATCGATAATCGCAATCAGGCAGGACTTCTTATCACCAAACCAGCGATGTGGGCTACCATCCATTTGCAGCATCAAGCCAGGTGATTCCATTCTTTCCCGTCTCTTTCTCACCTGCGTTCGTCTTCGTTTGGCGCGTTTAACATGATGGATCTCATGCGCCCAGCTTCTTAGTGTTTCCCGTTTGACCTGAATCTGCTCATTGTCTTCTAAAAGCTCTCTGAGATGAGCGAGATTAACATCGAAATACTTTTCCTTGATAAGTGCCTGCACAGCCCGTTTAACAGCATCAGATATCTTATTGGCCGGGGACCTACCACTGTTTTGATGAACAACGAATTGAATCCCAACTTTCTGATATTTTTTAAGATATCGTTCAATGGTTCTTCGGGATCGATTTAGCAGCTTGGCGGCATTAACGATCGTGATTTTACCTTCAGCAACCTTAGCAATAATGTCGACGGTGAGTTGAGCTTTGGAATCCATAATAATCATCCTCTGCGCTCCCTAAATATTCAGTGTGGAACATTCAGAGAATCACTGATTAAGTAGATCCGTCAATTTCCCTTGATAATTGAACGCGACAGAATCGCTTGGTAATTAGGATACGACAAAGTCGCTTGGTGTTAACA
>JARFRD010000197.1 GCA_029287435.1 Gammaproteobacteria bacterium | reverse complement strand
CTGCGGCTTACTCTGCAACACAGAAACCTAACATCCTCGTTATCTGGGGAGATGACGTTGGCCAACAAAACATCAGTGCTTACCACCGGGGCATGATGGGAGGAAGCACTCCGAATATTGATCGTATTGCGAACGAAGGTGCCATCTTCACGGACTCTTATGCCCAGCAAAGCTGCACGGCAGGACGTGCTTCATTCGTACTCGGCCAACATCCATTCCGTACTGGCTTGTTGACGATCGGTATGCCGGGAGCCAAGCAGGGTATCCAAGACAAGGATCCAACCCTTGCGGAATTATTGAAAAACCACGGCTATGTCTCAGGGCAGTTCGGCAAGAACCATCTTGGAGACCGAGATGAACACCTGCCGACGAACCACGGCTTTGATGAGTTTTTCGGCAATTTGTACCACCTCAATGCCGAAGAAGAACCGGAAAGCGAGTTTTATCCTAAAGACCCTGAATTCCACAAGAAATTCGGACCACGTGGTGTATTACACACCTATGCGGATGGAAGAATTGAAGACACGGGCCCACTGACACGAAAGCGTATGGAGACCGCCGATAACGAATTTCTTGATGCGAGCATCGATTTCATAGAAAGGGCGCACAAGGAAGGTAAACCCTTCTTTGTCTGGCACAACTCTACGCGCATGCATGTTTGGACCCACCTGAGTGACAAATACAAGGGCAAATCAGGTTATGGTCTTTATGCTGACGGCATGATGGAACTCGATGATGGCGTTGGTAGGTTGCTGGATAAGTTGGATGAGCTTGGTATCGCAGACAACACCATTGTAGTTTTCAGTACTGACAATGGCGCAGAGAAGTTCACCTGGCCTGATGGCGGCACAACACCATTCCGTGGGGAGAAGGGCACCACATGGGAGGGTGGATTCCGAGTCCCGCAGATGGTCAAATGGCCCGGTCACATCAAACCAGGTACGGTAGTAAACGACATCTTCTCCCACGAAGACTGGCTACCAACGCTCATGGCTGCCGTGGGTGAGCCAGATATTAAGGAGAAATTACTGAAAGGCCATCAGGCTGCGGGTAAAAGCTTCAAAGCGCACCTCGATGGTTATAACCAGATGGACCTCCTGACTGGTAAAGGCCCAGGCAACAGAAAGGAAATCTTCTATTTCGATGCAGGGGGTAATCTAAACGCTGTCCGTTACAACGACTGGAAAATTCATTTCACCATCATGGAAGGCGCGATCAATGAGGCTTACCGCAAGACACCGAGCTGGCCTTTGATCGTCAATCTGAGGATGGATCCCTATGAGGTAGGTCCGGATGCAGCACTATATGTCCGTAATTTCTATGCAGACCAGATGTGGATGTTTGTGCCAGCTCAGGCTCTGGTAACCAAGTTCCTTGAGTCATTCAAGGAGTTCCCCCCCACACAGGGTGACTCGTTAAGCATTGATGCTGTGGTATCGTCTATGCAAGGTGCAGCCAGTCGCCAATAGTTATTTAACCATGAATAACCACTTTTGACGGTGTTTCAGTCAGGAGTGATTTCACTAATAAACCGCCCTTCGGGGCGGTTTTTATTTGCCTACTGGAGGTCGGCTTGTGGCAAAGCAGTCATCCGGTTACTGCACTGACAAAAGGTCGCCAGGCGGCCGGACTGGGGATCAATAAGCAGGCCAGTAGCGGCTCTTGGGGAAGATATCGGTGATCGTCATTCTGTATTGATAAGGCAAAAACTGAAATAAAAAAGGAGGGCAGGCCTTTCAGTCAATAGTCATTGCTATCAATGGTGTTTTCATGAACCTGTTAGCATAGAAATACTATTGCCAGATCAAGTTAAATATAAACAGCACAACAAAAAGCGGAACGGCCAACATAAGGAAACGCTTACCCTTTGATGCTTCCTTGACAATCTTTACCCGGCTCAGTCCATAAACAATCGTGAACATAAGGACCACGGTGATGACAAGGTGTGGGAAATCAATATTCATCTGTTACGCCCTCTAGTAGATTTTTCTGTTCGTTCATCAATCTTTGTCAACTTTACCCGACCACGGTGGTTCTACGAATGCCTTTGCCGCTCCCTCACTCCCTGACGGGTAGAATGAATGAATCGTCTCGTCGGTAAAGTAACGCCAGAATTTATCCTTGTACACGTTCTCGTTGATTGAAAAGTCACCGGCAGCATGTCGCTCCTCAAGATACTGACGGTATGCGTCGATTGGCTCGGGGCCGAGTTGCTGAAAGATGACGCGACCGCCATACTGCTGATACAGCGCACGGTTTAATTTCCATTGACTGATCAATGCATTTGCCATCTCTCGCCGCATTGCCTGGACCTGAGCGGCTTCCTCTGCTGTCAGATCATCCATGGCTGCCAGGTTCGGATCATCAGCAATGTGTTGCTTCATACGATCAATGTACTCGTCAATTTCTTCCTCAGTTGCCTTCAGGTTATTCGCCAAGGCATATTGATCAAACAGTCTGGAAATAATTTCCTGCTGTAACTCTTCGCCACTATTTGTGTGAATCTCTTCGCCCAAGACTGTGGCGGCAGCGGGGAAAGTCATTGGCCGAAACTCCATCATCGAACCATCAGCCATGGTGCCCAGGTACAAATTGCCCTTGTCAATGATGTAGCTGCGCACCCAGGCTAATTGCGCCAGGTACTTTTCCGATAAAGAATTTTGACCGCATTGGGCGCGGGTCGAAGCCATCTTTTCAAACAGCATATGCCCGGGGTCTTTGGAATACCACATGCCGGTTCCACGATTACAATCAGCCTGCATCGCAAGTGTGCCATCAAGATTCAATTTCAAGGTGTAATTAGTCTGCTCCTCTGGTTGATAGATACTGCCGTCCATTGTGATGATCTTGACCAATTGCCACGTAGTAGCTGCCAGTTGTGAGTAGGTGGGTTCAAGTTTGGATTTGAAGCCAGTGGCATTACCAGAGGTATCAGCTTTTGCTATACCATTAGCGAACACAAACAAAAACATAATTGAAACGAGCGCACAAAACTTGATGTAAAGGCGAATCATTATTTAGATACCTGCACGTTCATCAACCACCCTCAATAGCGGCTAGCGGGACTTGGTAGATCTCTTGGTCGTCTATGGTCACGGTCCAAGTGTCTCCATTAAGCGTAGCCTTTACTACCCGATTGCCGGCATTGATATAGTCGCTCATAAAGTTGATGGTGAACTGCTCGCCTGACTGGTTTTGTACGATAATCGAAGCCTGGCCGTCTTCCATACGTAGTATGCCCGCTGGGCAGTTGGCAAATTCTGTTTGGTCGATAGCACGACACCGCAGAAGGGTGGTGGCGTCATAATCCCTGGTTGAAAATGGTGCCGTCGGCGAAGACTCCGCATTCTCGTTGAAAATCGAGGTGCTCCAGTAGACATAGACGCTCTCGTTGGGAAAACGGAAAACCAACCCCTGGTCGCCCAGGTCGCTTTGCCGGTAAACCGGGTGTCCCTCGTTATCGCGGAAGTCACCTGGGACGTCTGCCACAGGACTCAGATCATGTTTGACACCGTCGCTGCGGCGAATGGTAATGTAGCCCTGGCGTTGTGAGAAAACGCAGGGAATCATCGCGGAGACCTTGTCTGATCCCCGAGGATAAATATCGCAGCGGGCGTCAGTCGAGTCAGCCGACAAGGGTGCTGTCAAGATAGCAGCAAGTAGCGGTCCAATTTTGATCCATGCTTTCATCGAGGGCGTGAGACTTGAGATTTTGTTTGCTTTGAAAAGTGTTTGTGCGTCAATGCCTTATCAGTTTCCTCATGGGCTTTTAGTGCCATTGACCAACAATAAATATTTGTCTCGACTATTGTCGTGATTGTAGACACGATGCCATCAATAATCCCCTGTAATAACTGTGTTTTCTGGAATATACGTTTCAATTTCGATGCATTCAATATTAGGATTAAACTCCATTACAAATCCACCAACTGGAAAGTAGATCATGAAACGTAAACACTTGTCTGGCTATATCACTGGAACCGTACTGCTTTGTTTCTCTCACGTCGCCTTCGCCGACTGGCAGTTGGAACCTTATATATTTGATGCTGTTTACTATGCTGACCACAATCCAGATGTCGAACATGCGGATGGATATGATAAGCAGAAGCTGTCTGCCCACTGGAAACAAACCGGCATCAAGGAAGGACGTAAAAGCTCACCAGTGTTCGATGTGAAGTACTACCTGAATCACAATCAGGATCTTCAGAAGCAGCTCGGCAAACATAATTATGAAAAAGCGGCCTATCACTGGTACACCACTGGTCATAAAGAAGGACGTCCCAGCCATCCTGACTTTAATGTAAAGGCCTATCTGAAAGACCACCCTGCCATTGCGAGAGAACTTGGTAAGCACAACTATGAAGCCGCGATAGATAACTATCTGAATTATGGCTACAAAAAAGGCCTGAAGGCGAATTAAGTTCAGTTCGATAAGAGTACAATCTATCTGATTTCATACTTGTCTACATAGCAAATAAGGAAGTAAACATATGGAAAATATCATTGGTGCAATTATAGGTTTGGCAATTGGTTTTGCCATATTACTGGTTCTTGTTTTCATCTTTAAATGGCTCTGGAATATCACCATGCCGGAGGTGTTTGGTTTAAAAGAGCTAACACTATGGCAGGCGCTACGGGTGTTGATACTGGCCAGTATCCTGTTTGGTGGACACCGGGTCGTTACTACGGAAGCCCCAGCGTTGGATACGGATATCCAGGAGATGAGCCAGCGATGATTCATCCAAGACGAGCGTTCTCTTCACTGGTTTTAGTCTTTTGTCTCGCGACATCGACAGTGGTATCCGCAACGACCGATACGGACCTTGAGAATGCGTTGGATGAACTGCTGCTACATCATCCGGCCGACATCATCGGCTTCCACTGGCATGGCATCCCAACTGAAAAAGCCGACCAGTACATCGCACGGGTTTATCATGATGCCGGTCTTCGCCCGTTGTGGGTGACGAATAAGGGCCCGGGCATACGAGCCACTGCGATCTACGAAGCCATTCGCGACGCGACAAGCAATGGTTTGAACCCGGAAGACTATGGCCGCGCAGACATCGAAAAACTATGGAACAGCCGCAAGCCCGATGAGTTGGCACGACTGGACATCCTTTTATCCGTTGGTTTGGTCGAATACATCAGTGATGTACGTCATGGCCGGGTGCAGCCTGTCAAAGAAAGCGAAGCCGTGTATTACCATGGGGCTGACAAGAACATTGATAGCGTTGCGATTGTTAACGACGTGCTGGCTGCAGAAGATGTCGCAAAGTTTCTTGCCGACCAGCTTCCCTCCCATCGTTTTTACAGACAAACCCGTGAAGGGTTGAAGCGCTATCGTGAACTGGCGAGTACAGCAAAATCGTCGCAGATCCCAGAAGGCAAGACCATCCACCCAGGCGAAACAGACAGTCGACTGCCTGCCATCAGAGAGCATCTGGTAGTTACAGGTGACCTCAAAGAGGCTACTGATTCCGATGCCTACGATGACACGACTGTGGATGCCGTAAAACGCTACCAGGCTCGGCATGGGCTTGCTATGGATGGTGTGATTGGGAAGGACACCATCACGGAGCTAAATGTCTCATTCGACTACCGGGTTCGCCAGATAGAGATGAACCTGGAGCGCCTGCGCTGGACGGAACATGATTTAGGCGACAGGCACATTATCGTCGATATACCGGCTTATACGGCAGTCACGATGGATAATGATGATGTGATTTATGAAATGCCTGTGATCGTGGGAAAGCACTACCATGAAACACCGGTCTTCAGCGAGACAATCAAATATGTGGTGATAAACCCCTACTGGACGATCACGCCGAGCATAGCCCGGAACGAGATGCTGCCAAAGCTGAGGAAAGACCCCGGTTATCTGAAAAAGAAACATATCAGCCTGTTCAGGGGGTGGTCTGACAACAATGAAATTGATCCCTGGACTATTGACTGGAACAAGGTGTCACGCAAAGAGATGAACCAGTACCGTCTGCGGCAGAACCCAGGGCCCTGGAATGCACTCGGCGTACTAAAAATCGTTTTCCCGAATCAGCATAGCGTCTATATGCACGATACGCCGAATCACACCCTATTCGATCGCAGTGTGAAGGCATTCAGCCATGGGTGCATTCGTATGGATGAGCCGGTCAAACAGGCGGCACTGGTACTGAAGGTAACGGACAACAGTTGGACCGAAGAGAAAATCAATGAGATCGTCAAGTCTGGCAAACGCACGGTTGTCAGGCTAAAGGAGCCCATGCCAGTGCATATTCTTTACCAGACTGCCTGGGGCGATGCGAATGGCACCATACACTTCGTCAGAGACATATACGATCGTGACAAGCGCCTTGAAAAGGCCCTGTATTGAAATGACGATAACTCGTTGCTATTCCAGCATCGTACATAGCGTATCTGCACATCGTAATACTTGAGGTAAATCAATGCCTGTTCAATACAAACCTGCGATTGTCAAAAAATGCCTGGCAATACTTCTATTTATTGGTTCCAACAACGCTGTATATGCAGACCAGATCGCATTTGAAAAGTGTTTACTTCGCGAGCTTCAGAGTGCCAGTGATGAAATGACGGTGCATGATCTACGGGATGCCTGCACTGCTGAAAGAATCGGCATCAAAGAGCCGGTTAGTAAAGAGTTGCTTGAGGATGAGAAGAAGGAACAGGCAATCGCTGCAGTTGACTTGAGGCTGGAGAGAGAAAGCCAGACCGAAAATCGGCCTTGGGTTCTCACGCCGCATAAACCGAATTACTTCCTGCCCATCAGCTACAACTCGGACCCCTACAATGAGCCATATCAGGAAGTACCCGGCAACGAAGATTTTGAGCTGGACGATATTGAAGTCAAATTTCAGCTTAGCCTGAAAGTACCAATCGCAGTAAACCTGTTTAACGATCGCGCTAATATCTTCGCTGCCTATACCAACACCTCGTGGTGGCAGGCCTATAACAGTGATGCCTCAGCACCTTTCCGTGAAACCAACCACGAGCCAGAATTGTTCATGTCTTTCAACAATGACTGGGAAGTCCTTGGATTTAAAAATCGTCTCAATTCAATTGGCATCGTGCACCAATCGAATGGCCGCAGTGAACCATTGTCACGCAGCTGGAATCGAGTCTATGCCTCGTTGGTATTCGAACGAGGTGGGCTGGGTATCGCAATACGCCCCTGGTATCGAATTGAGGAAGATGAGGAAACTGACAACAACCCAGATATAACCGACTATCTCGGTTATGGTGATATAAGGATCGCTTACAAGGATGGTCGCCAAACATTCTCCTTGATGGGTCGAAAAAAAGCCGTTGAACTGACATGGAGCCGCTTGACCTGGGGAAATATTCGGCTCTATGGGCAATATTTCCACGGCTACGGTCAGAGCCTGGTCGAATATGATAAAAGCTCGGATGTATTTGGCGTGGGGTTTGCCTTTTCTGACTGGTTGTAAATCGCGCTCGAGACTTGAGGGCTACAATATTGTAACCACCCCTACGGGGAGGTTTTCCTTGCCTCGAGAGCGTCCGCTCCTGGTTGCGGTTTCAACTGGTCGACGCAACATCTAATCTCTAAGTGTAGAGAGGAGGATGTTGAAAATGAAACAGC
>JARFRD010000188.1 GCA_029287435.1 Gammaproteobacteria bacterium | reverse complement strand
GCAAGCATCAGGCCGGAAATGCCCATGGTCAGCTCGTAGACCGCGGTTTCACTGTTGCTGTACTTGTTCGACAGTACCTCGCCCTGCTCGGTGAACTTGATCTGGCCATGTACCGTGCCTTCCGGCTGCGCCAGGATCGATTCGTGCGTCGGGCCGCCACCACGGCCGATGGTGCCACCACGACCATGGAACAGGCGACACTCGATGTTGTGCGCATCGGCAAGGCGGATAACCTTGCGCTGCGCCTCGAACAGCTGCCAGGAAGAGGCCAGGATGCCGCCGTCCTTACACGAATCGGAGTAGCCAAGCATGACTTCCTGCTGGTTACCTGAAGCTTTCAGCAGATGCGTATAGGTTTCGTTATCGAACAGTTTGCTGAGTACGGTTTCGATGTGCTGCAGGTCTTCGATGGTTTCGAACAACGGTGAAATTCGAATACGGCAGTGCCAGCCATTGTCATCAGGTCCGGCAAGCCCGGCGAGAGAGGCCAGCCACATCACTTCCATGATATGCGAAGCCTCATGCGTCATCGAGATCACATAATGGCCAAACGCGTGGTCACTGATTTCGTTGTACATGTGCTGCATGGTTTCGAACACCTCAACGGTCTCGATATGCATGTCGCTGAGCTTGCTCTTGTCGAGTACAAAACCTTCTCGAGGTTTTTCAATAAGCTCGGCGAGTAAGGCGAGTCTCGCATCCTCATCCATCGCAGCATAATCAATCGAATCATCCATCTGTTGCAGGATTTCGATGACGGCATCAGTATGTCGCGTTGATTCCTGGCGAACATCGAGATGCAGCAGGTAGAAACCGAATGATTCGACCAGGCGAATGAAGTCGTACATCACGAGGTCGGCAATGTTGCGATCACCGTGGCTGATCAGTGAATCTCGAATCACATACAGGTCGTTAAGGAAATCTGTTTCGCTCTTGTATGCGTGTGGCCACTCAGAGGTATCAACACCCGGGTCGTTAATCTGGGCGCGAATCTTGTCCAGGTTCTGCTGCAGACGGAAACGCATGAACGCAATCTTGCGCCGGTAGGGTGCTTTACTGTGAACCGTGGGCTTGGTCGTGAAAACCTCGAAACGGATGTTTTCATCCTGGTTCAGGCTGTCGATAAATTCCTTGCTGGGTGTGCACAACTGGCTGGAATGGGTCAGCTCGCGGAACAGTACTGTGAGGCGTCGTACGTATTCTTCAAGTACGGCCTGTGATTGCAGGCGCAGAGCGAGTTCGGTAGTTTCCGGTTTTACATTGGGGTTACCATCGCGGTCACCGCCGATCCAGGAGCCGAACTGCAAAAAGCTGGGTACCTGGAACTGTGCATCCGGGTAATGTTGTTGTAGACGGCATTCCAGGTTGCGGTAAATTTCAGGTACCGATGAAAACAGGCTTTCCTTGAAGTAGTACAGGCCGTTTTTAATTTCATCACGAACCTGTGGGCGGGATTCGCGGACTTCATCGGTACGCCACAGGATCTGGATATTGGTTTCCAGTTCTTCCATTACACCCTGGCGCTGTGCCTTGCCCAGTCGGGTATCGTTGAGCTTTTCATTGGTCACGAAGATGCGTCGCAGGGCATGCATGATGCTGCGGCGCTTGGCTTCCGTCGGATGAGCGGTGATTACAGGTACATAGGCGAGCTTGTTCAGCAGGACCTGAACCTGTTCTGCAGTCATCCCCATTTTCTTGAAGTCGGCCAGGGCATGATCGAAAGAGCCACGCCATAAGCTTGTATCGGTACGGATTGCGCGCCTGCGCTGCTGCAGCTGGCTGGCTTCTTCGGCAATATTAACCAGGCTGAAGTAGGTGCTGAAGGCGCGTACCACGTGTGCAAGCGATTCCTGGTCGAGTGAATCGATCAATGACATCAGGCGTGCACGTTTGGCGGGGTTGTCTTCCTTGCGCAGGCCAATGAAACCGGTACGCAGTTTTTCGACAGCGTCATAGACTTTTGCGCCGGCCTGGGACAGCAGCACATTGCCAAGTAAATTTCCAAACAGCTTTACTCGGGCCCGCAGTTGCTTGTCGCTGGACTGGGTATTTAACAGGCCAGCAATTTCTTGTTGTTTTTGATCGCTCATGGGGTAATCTATAACGCCCGTGGGGCAAAGGCGCGTTATTATAGCCTAAGCGGTATTTCTCGTGTACTCCACTTCTTTTCTGGATAGAGCTGGTGCCTGGCATAGCAAGCACTAGTTTTAAGGATTAACAAGCACTTACAGATTGTATTCGATGTCAAAACTTACAGAATCCGACGCCTGGAAGGCGTTACTAGCCCACTATCAAGAGACAAAAGACCTGCACATGCGCGACCTGTTCGAACAGGATCCGCAGCGCTTTGAAAAATTCAGCGCGCAGATGGACGATCTGCTGCTGGATTTTTCCAAGAACCGCATTACCGATGAAACCTTCAAGCTGTTATGTGATCTGGCGCGCTATTCCGAAGTCGAGCAGTGGCGTGACCGCATGTTTGCGGGTGAGCAGCTGAATATCACTGAATTCAGACCTGTGCTGCATACGGCCTTGCGTAATCGGAGTAATACAGCGGTATTCGTTGAGAATGAAGACGTCATGCCCAAAGTGAATCGGGTGCTGCAGCAGATTCGCTATTTTTCCGAGCGAGTGCGTGGTGGTCACTGGCGTGGTTACTCCGGCCGCTTGATTACAGACGTGGTGAATATTGGTATCGGTGGCTCGGATCTGGGTCCGCATGTTGTGTGTGATGCGATGAAGCCCTATGCGCAACGTGGTTTGAACATTCGTTTCGTGTCCAACGTCGATCCGACGCATATGGCTGAGACGCTGAAATTCGTCAATCCGGAAACAACCCTGTTTATCGTATCGTCGAAAAGCTTCACCACGCAGGAAACCATGCTGAATGCGCACGCTGCGCGTGACTGGTTTATACGCTTGACCAACAATGAGAAAGCGATTGCGAAACACTTTGTTGCTGTAACAACCAATATTGAAGCAGCATCAAGGTTCGGCATCCTGCCGGAGAACATGTTCGAATTCTGGGACTGGGTCGGCGGGCGTTATTCGCTGTGGTCTGCCATTGGGTTACCGATCGTGCTTTATCTGGGTATGGATCGCTTCGAACAGTTACTCGAAGGCGCCCATGCCATGGATCAACATTTCCAGAGCGCGCCGCTGGAGAAAAATATCCCGGTGATCCTGGCCCTGCTGGGCATCTGGTATAACAATTTTCACGAGGCGGAAAGCCACGCGATCATTGCCTACAACCAGTATCTGCGTCGATTGCCGGCATTCCTGC
Source organism: Gammaproteobacteria bacterium (assembly GCA_029287435.1). Taxonomy (GTDB): domain Bacteria; phylum Pseudomonadota; class Gammaproteobacteria; order SZUA-229; family SZUA-229; genus JABDQW01. The sequence continues at coordinate 112 of JARFRD010000188.1, read as the reverse complement.
AGCAGCTGGATATGGAAAGTAATGGCAAAACCATTTCACGTGACGGCAAGAGAGTTGATTATCTGACGGGGCCGATCATCTGGGGTGAAACCGGTACCAACTGCCAGCATGC
>JARFRD010000126.1 GCA_029287435.1 Gammaproteobacteria bacterium | reverse complement strand
TGACCTGAACATATCCGCCACTATCGGCCCTATCCTCTCCTTCCGCTGCTCCATCTCCAGGGTAAAATCAACCGCCGCCTGAACCGCAGATCGCCAGATCACTTCGCCGGTTTTATTCTCCAGCGCATAAATGATCAATGTGCCTTTCTCAAATTCAGGATTGTCTGTTGGTACGCGCATGTTGCCTGGTACCAGGCCGAAACGCCTGAGTATGGCTGTATCATCCAGCGAGGACTCTAATGCAGCGGTATAGGCAATACTGTACTGGGCCGAGCTACTCTGTTCAGCAAATTTGAAGCCCATATCAGCCAGGTTTTTCTTAATGCTGCTTTCAATATTGTATTGAATACTTGTTGAGTCCAGCCTTTCATCTTTGTAGAAATTGACGGCCTCGGGCAACCACGCAAAAGTGGCGCCATGTGGAATATTCGCGCCCGGCTTCGCTACCGCGATGATCGCCGGCTCCAATATTGCCTGCTCCTGCTGTACCGGATCGCTGGTTGTGGCGCAAGCGCTGATAAACATAAAGGAAGTTAATAACATGCTGATTAAGCATGAATAGAGATAGCGGTTCATTGCATTCACAATGCCTCTTGTTATTCTTGTAGTGAATATGATGGTTAATTACATTCTCATATTACAGTAAATCTGTGATTAACAGGGTGTGATTTGCGCCTTATAATGTGCATACTTTTTTGATATCAAGCAGGCATCATGGATTTTTCACTGATCGCAATCGATTACCGCGACTCGCTCTGGCTGAGCATCGCATTCATTGCGGGCTTTGCTTTATACCGTGTCGGCCTGCCGCCGCTGGTTGGCTTCCTGGTCGCCGGCTTTGCGCTTAATTTCCTCGGTGCCGAATCTACACACTTCCTTACCGAACTCGCCGACTTTGGTGTCACCCTTTTATTATTTTCGATTGGCCTGAAGCTGAAAGTAAGTAGCCTGTTCAAGCCCGAGATATGGGGTGTTGCTACCATGCATATGCTGGTCACAACGTGCACCATCGCCGCAATTACGCTGGGCATCGGCGCAACAGGCATCGCCCTGTTCTCGGAACTGGATCTTACTACAGCATTGCTTGTCGGCTTTGCACTCAGCTTCTCCAGTACCGTTTTTGCAGTCAAGACACTCGAAAGCATTGGCCAGATGGGTTCGCGCTATGGACGTATAGCCATTGGTATCCTCATCATGCAGGACATTGTCGCCGTTGCCTTCCTCGCTGCATCCAGCGGCATGCTTCCATCACCCTGGGCATTTGCACTGCTGGCGCTCATACCCATGCGCAAACCAATCCTGATGCTGCTGAACAAAACCGGCCATGGCGAGCTTATGATTCTGTTTGGTTTTGTACTTGCATTGGGTGGCGCACAACTGTTTGAGATGTTTAACCTGAAGGGTGATCTTGGCGCATTGTTCATGGGTGCTCTTCTGGCTGGTAACGTACGTTCCGCGGAACTCGCCAAGAGCCTGTTTGGTTTTAAAGAACTTTTCCTGGTTGCTTTCTTCCTGAGCATAGGTCTCTCCGGTATACCCACTCTGGAAATATTTATTGCCGCATGTATTTTACTTTTACTTATTCCACTCAAGACATTGCTGTTTTACCTGTTGCTTACACGATTCAGAGTCACAGCAGTTCAATCCAACCGCACTTCAATGGTACTTGCCAATTACAGCGAGTTTGGTCTTATCGTAGAGGCGATTGCAGTCAGTAATGGCTGGATATCCAATGACTGGATCCTGGTTATCGCAGTTGCCCTGTCGCTCTCGTTTGCACTTTCTGCGGCCTTGAATACCCAGCCATCCTTTTTATTCGAGCGTTATTTCTCCTGGCTGAGGCGTTTCGAAAAACCCGAACGTCTTCCAGAGGACGAACCTATAGACCTGGGTAATGCCAGTATTCTCGTGTTTGGTATGGGGCGTGTCGGCACAGGTGTTTATGATGCAATGGAAGAACGCCTGCCTGGCCAGGTGATCGGGGTTGACTATGATGAAGCAAAAATTCCGGAGCATAGAAAACTCGGCAGAAATGTTGTCTCTGGAAACGCTTCTACCCCCGATTTTTGGGACAGGGTACGAATTGAAAACAATATTGAATACGTTATGTTAGCCATACCCGAACACAAGGCACAACTTGATGCCATTGCCCTGATCAACAAGCATGGCTTTGAGGGCAAGATCGCAGCCCATGCAAGATACCCCGATGAGCTTGAAAAATTAAAGGAAATCGGCGTGGACGCAGCGTTCAATATTTATGCCGAAGCTGGCAGTGGTTTTGCGAACCACGCCGCAGAAGTTTTCAACCTACAGGAAACAGATGCTGTGAAGCACAGTTAGCTGTTTGTATTGCGATACCGCGACAGCTCCTCAAGTAGCCACTCTGAGCTGGACTGCGATTCACCATCACAATTGACGTAGTATTTTTTTCCCGACATGCTGCTTTCAGTCGCGGTTAATTCGATAAAATCTTCTGCAGACTGAATACGACTACTCGCCCAACGCATGACGTAATCATACTTGCGCTGTATATG
>JARFRD010000088.1 GCA_029287435.1 Gammaproteobacteria bacterium | reverse complement strand
TTCTTCGTCACCAATCGCACAAAAACCAACGACGAGGAAATTCTTGAAAACCGTTTCAGTAATGAGCGCGAAGATGCACTCAAGTTTGGTCTGTTCGATACCAAAGTTGAACCCAGTGTCGGCCTCGGTATGTTCATCAATCCAAGCGAGTGGTTCCAGACTGAAGAGATTGTAATCAAGAACATGGAAGCGGTTGAGCAGGAAGCCTTCGTTAAACAGTTACGCGAACTCGTCGATGCCTCACCGAGACGCTCTCTGCTTATCGTTATTCATGGTTTCAGGGAGCGCTTTCCATCCGCGTTACGCAAGACCGCTTTTGTCGGTCATATACTCGATATCAATTCACCTGTGATGGTGTTCGACTGGCCCGGAGATCAGGGCTCGTCGCTACGCGGTTACCGCGGTGCACGCACAATCGCGGCTGAATCCGGCGCCGAACTGGCGAAAACGCTGGAGCTGGTCGTACGCGAGATCAACCCGGACAACCTCTGGTTGGTCGCGAACAGCATGGGTGGGGAGGTTGTTGCGCACGCCTTCAGCCATTTGTATCAGAATCCCGAGTTTGCTGATGCCGGCATCGAATTTGAAGATGTTGTACTAACCGCGCCCGACGTAAGCCACGAGGAATTCGATAATCAGTTCAAGAATGAGATTACCAGCCTGACGAAAAACCTCACGGTCTATGTTTCTTCAAACGACCGTGCGCTTGTGATGAGCCGAATCGTCAATCGTGGCGATACGCGCCGCGGTGAAAGTACGCTGAATCCGGACATGCTCGATGAAGCTGCACGCGTCGCTGAACTCGTTGATCCGGACAGCGAACTGGTCACCCTGGTCGACGTAACACCGGTTAATCGTACGCGCAACTTCCATAACTTCAGCCTGGAAACACCCGAGTTTTTTGATGACCTTTTCCTGCGCCTGACTAATGAACAGACACCCTTATCGCGCTCGCTGTACCGACTGGAAACGCCGGATGGTGCGAACTACTGGGTACTCACGCCGGGACGGTAACATAGCATCGTGAAGTTATTCTCAACCTGTTCAATCCTGTTTAGCGCTGCAGCATTGCTAACTCTGCAAGGCTGCGGTGGTGGCGCAGCCCTCAAACCCTGGCACACGGAAAAACTCACCGAAGAATTCAGCGAAAATAAAGCCGACGAAGTTAAAACATTCGATGATTACCTTGCGCTGGAAGACAGCTTGTTCAAACAACTGGATGAGATCGTCTATGCACAAAGCGAAACCGGGCCCGAGTTCAGGCTCGACCGCTACAGCCCGGACAGCGCTGCCGATCCGCGCAAACATGAACCCGACTGGAACCGCAGCTTTGAATTAAAAGCAGATCAGCCACGTGGTGGTGTGTTGCTTATTCACGGCATGTCTGACTCCCCCTATTCACTTCGCACCATAGGCAAGACGCTTCACCAGCAAGGGTTCTGGGTTGTTGGCATGCGTATGCCCGGTCACGGCACTGCGCCTTCAGGGCTAAGGCATATCAGCCGCCAGGACATGGCCGCCGCTGTGCGTATCGGTATGGTGCACCTCGATAAAAAAGTGAACGGCAAGCCTGTGCACATGATCGGCTATTCAACGGGTGCCCCGCTGTCTCTGGAATTCGCACTGGATGCAATGGAAGGCAAGAGCACGCCTGTACCCGGCAGCCTGATCCTGGTATCACCGGCTATCGGCATACACCCGGCTGCGGGTCTCGCCAGCTTCAAGGACTGGCTGTCCAATATTCCCGGCCTGGATGGCATGGCTTATACGCAGATACAGCCTGAATTCGATCCGTTCAAATACAATTCGTTTGCGACCAACGCGGCGGATGTTGTGCATGGCCTGACGCGTTCAGTCGCAAGTCGTGTTGAAACAAGAGCCGCTGCCAAACCGGATATAGTGCTGCCACCTGTGCTGGTCTTCAAATCGACCGTCGATGCCACCGTCAGTACCCATGCGGTGGTCGACAACCTGCTGGAACATTTGCAACCTCACCGTCACGAACTGGTGCTGTTCGACATCAACCGTTATGCCGTATCTTACAGAATGCTGATCGATGATCCTGCACCCCTGACTGACAGAGTCATGGACGCAGACAACCTGCCCTTCTCCATCACACTGGTCGTCAATGAAAGTCCGAATACAAACAAGGTTGTCAGTCAGTATAAAAAACCATTTTCCGCAGATAAGTCGAAAGCGAAACAGATGGGGCTCGCCTGGCCGCCGGGTGTGATTTCACTGTCACACGTGGCTCTGCCCATCGCGCCGGATGATCCATTGTATGGTCAGCGCGCCCCTGAAAATGAAGAATTTATATTTCTCGGCCAGATGGCCATCCAGGGTGAACGTGGGTTATTAACAATACCACCCGACTGGATGTTTCGCCTGCGGTACAATCCGTTTTACGATTATCTAGAACAACGCATCATCGATTGGGTAACCGAAACGGGCAATCAGTAAGTTCCGGATTACTCGCCGAACATGCCCAAACCGGGACTTGGCTTTTTCCTCCAATGGTTCAGCAGCTTAAGCAAAAATATTTAGCATCTTGTTGTGTATGGATCATTGCGTGTTTACCCGTATTATCACTCGCTGAGACACCCGCAGCGCCGGACAAAAGCCCGGATGTTTCCTCTGAATATCCCGCGGAACCTACTGTTACTGAAGAAACCCGTGAACGTGAACAAGGTGCTGAAGAGGATCCACTTGCGCAACGCCAGATTGACATGGTGGAAAATCTTGAAGATGTTATTGAAGAACCCGACGCGTTCAGCCTCTATGGCAGTATTCGTATCCGACATCGTACCACCGAACAGACATCATTCTGGGGCGATGGCGGCTCAAGGGTTGGTGTTGACGGCCAGTGGCAGTACCTCCCTGAATACTGGTTATTTGGTCGCGCCGAAGCCGGTTTCAACATCCTTGATAAGCTGGACCTGTTATTAGACAATGGCGACAGACCACCTGGCGCAAAATTCGGTGATGATGTGTTTTTGCGCCTTGCTTACGTCGGTATTGAAACACCTGAATATATGTTGGTTGCCGGTAAAAACTGGTCAACTTATTACCGCGTAACAAGCTTCACTGATCGTTTTCAGGGCACCGGCGCTAGTGCCAGCGGTACCTATAATGCCGGCACTGATGGCGGCTATACCGGTACCGGTCGTGCAGACAGCGCTCTTCAGACCCGTGTCATAATTGATGCATTTGAGGATAACGAGGATTTCAAACCACTAAGCCTCAACATTCAAATCCAGCAGGATCGACCAATACCCCAGATTGATAACGCTCACTATAAAACCAGTTATGGACTGAGCTCAGTGCTGCATACGAATAATAACTTTGCTGCCGGTATAGCCTATAACAATGCCGGTATCGACGAAGAAGATCTGCCTGCTTTAAAACAGTACGGCATCGACGGTAATGCCACCGCCCTGGCGTTAGGCATGCGCTGGTATGACGATGAATGGTATCTTGGTACCGTGGTCTCCTGGCTTGATAACCATGAAACCACTGATAAGCTCATCTATTTTGATGGCACCGGGATGGAGATTTATGGACAGAAACGACTCCACAAACAATGGTGGGGCGTTGGCGGCTGGAACTACCTGAAACCGGACTCTTCCGAAACGCAGGCGGGCGTTTTCAAGATCAATTATTATGTACTCGGTGTTCGCTACAGTTTCCGCAAATTCTCGCAAATGATTTTTGCCAATATCCGCTTTGAGAACAGCCGACTACAGGACGGAACCAGGCCTGGTAACGTTTACACCATAGGTGTACGCTGGGATTTGCCGTAAAGAGTAGTTAACGGCTTCGACTATTTCGCTGTGCCTCATAATATTCAAGGCACTCGGGAATCTCGTGAAACATTCTCTGCCTGAAACCACCTGACTGCGTGGTGCCGCCATTACCAAAGTCCTGGTAAAACCGCTCACAATGCTCACGCGCGTCTCGACTGCTTCGACTACCCTGACGGTCAACGATACACTGATCTATTGCCTCCTGGCGTAATGGTGCTATCAGCCTCTGCCGAGCTTGTTCACATTGTCGCTCGAGTTGCTGCAGATTATTAGCTGCAGCAGGTAACGTTATGCCTGAAGACAGGAGCAGTACAAAGATCGATATTCTATTCATTGTTTTATTCAGCTCAGCATTAAGCGATTATATTTTATCGAAATATTCCTGCTTCATTCGTTTCACCAGGCCTGCGAGCAAGAACAGCGCGAGCAGATTAGGCAAGGCCATCAGGATCGTGGTGATATCCGCGATGTTCCATACCAGGTTCAGCGGCACAGCTGCGCCAACAATAATCACCAGCGTATAAACGATACGGTAGACCTTGACTGCGTCATGGCCGAACAAAAAGCGTGTACAACGGTCACCATAGTATGACCAGGCAATCATGGTCGAAAACGCAAAGAAGGTAAGTCCGACACCTACCACCATCGCACCGATATCACCTAAGTTGAGACTGAACGCGTAAGCAGTTAAAGCTGCCCCTACTACACCCTCATCAGCTGTCTGGTAGGCACCCGACAAAACGATCACCAGCCCGGTCATGGTGCAAATAATCAAGGTATCAATGAATGGCTCCATCATTGCCACCAGGCCTTCACGTACAGGCTCACTGGTGCGTGCCGCGGCATGCGCCATCGGTGACGAACCCAGGCCGGCTTCATTCGAAAACAGGCCACGCGCCACACCCCAGCGAATCGCCTCACCCACAGCAGCACCACCTGCCGCCCATGGGTTTAATGCCAGGTTAAAAATGGTATACAGGGCCGCGGGAATTTCTGCTGCATTGATGATGAGCACGACGAGTGCCGCACCGACATAAATAAAGACCATGACAGGAACGATCGCACTCGCAACAACCGCGATGCGGTGAATACCACCAAGAATCACCGAACCAACCAGAACTGAGAGCACAACACCCATGATCCAGCCATGCTCCTTGAACTCTGGCCAGATATAACTCAAACCATCGACCACCGAGTTCGCCTGCACCAGGTTACCGATACCGAAGGATGCGATGAGCGCAAACACAGCAAACAGTGCTGCCATGCGTTTCATCTTGAGACCATGCAGCAAGGTGTACATGGGTCCACCGGCAATCACGCCACCCTCATGCACCTCGCGAAACTTCAGCGCCAGAGTCGATTCGGCAAACTTGGTCGCCATACCGAGAAAGGCCGTTACCCACATCCAGAACAAGGCACCAGGCCCACCCAGTGATATCGCCGTGGCTACACCTGCAATATTTCCGGTACCCACGGTAGCTGACAATGCTGTCGACAGCGCCTGGAAGTGACTGACCTGGCCCTGGTCAGTTTTATGACTCAATCTACCTGAGATTAATACCCAGCTATGACGAAAGCCGCCGAGCTGAACAAAACCCAGGCGTAACGTCAGGTACAAACCCGTACCCAGCAAGATCAACAGTGTCAGGTAGTTGTTCCACAGGAAGCCGGATAGATCGCCGGTAAACTCGGTAATGGTTTCAATCATTGGGTCATAGTCCGCAAATGAACGCTAATAGACGCGAATCTGACAGTTTGTATGTCAATATTATGGCAAAGCCATTAGTACCAGAATGATGCAGTGTACAACACCTGAATTTACAACAACATTAGCGTGAATTTGCGTTTATTTGCGGATTTATGAAATAAAAAAGGGGGCTTGCGCCCCCTTTTCTGATGCAAAGATCACAACTGGATTTACTTGTAGAAGTCGACCATTTTCTCCAGAGAAACAGGTGTGATCTTTGATGCATTACCTGCACAGCCGAATGATTCGTAACGTGCTTTACAAATTTCTTTCATCGCATTAGTAGATTCCTTAAGGAACTTACGTGGATCAAAGTTTGAAGCATTGTCAGCCATGTGCTTACGAATCGCACCGGTTGAAGCCATACGCAGGTCAGTATCGATGTTAACTTTAGCCACACCGTTCTTGATACCTTCCTGAATTTCTTCTACAGGTACACCGTAGGTCTGACCCATGTCACCGCCGTAGTTGTTGATGATTTCCAACCAGTCCTGGGGCACTGATGAAGAACCATGCATAACCAGGTGTGTGTTAGGGATGCGTGCGTGGATCTCACGGATGCGGTCGATACGCAGAATCTCTCCGGTAGGCTCCTTGGTGAACTTGTATGCACCGTGAGATGTACCGATGGCAATAGCCAGTGCGTCTACACCTGTCTGCTCAACGAAGTCAGCCGCTTCTTCAACACTGGTCAGCAACATGTCCATGTCGAGTTTGCCTTCAGCACCATGGCCGTCTTCTTCACCCATTTCACCGGTTTCCAGTGAACCCAGGCAACCCAGCTCACCCTCTACAGATACACCGCCTGCGTGAGCCATCTTCACAACTTCACGAGTAACTTCTACGTTGTACTCATAGCTTGCAGGTGTCTTCATGTCAGACATCAAAGAACCGTCCATCATCACAGAACTGAATCCAGACTGGATAGAGCGCAGACATACGGCTGGCTCTGAACCGTGGTCCTGATGCATTACAATTGGAATGTGTGGGTACATTTCAACCGCGGCACTGATCAGGTGACGCAGGAATGGTTCACCTGCGTAAGAACGCGCACCCGCAGAACCCTGCATAATAACCGGGCTGTTGGTTTCATCAGCAGCCTGCATGATGGCATGCACCTGCTCCATGTTGTTTACGTTGAAAGCTGGCATACCGTAGTCATTTTCAGCAGCATGGTCCAGCAGTTGTCTCAATGAAATTAAGGCCATTGTTTTTCCCCTTAATGTTTTAAAAATCTGTAAATCGTTAACGTTTAACTAACTATAAAATTCTGGAAATCCACTCTAGATATCCACTATCTTCATGGCGTTACTACCGCCACCCTCGCCGCCTAGCATATCGCCGCGAGTTACTATTACCCTGTCGCCTGTTTTGGCAATACCACGCTCCAACAGCAAGGCAACAACACCATTACTGATTGGCTCAGGGCCAAGTTTGTCGAGATCAACCTTGATCGGGTAAACACCCCGATACAGTGTCAC
>JARFRD010000085.1 GCA_029287435.1 Gammaproteobacteria bacterium | reverse complement strand
GGCCTTCTTCACACACGCGGCATTGCTGGATCAGGCTTGCGCCCATTGTCCAATATTCCCCACTGCTGCCTCCCGTAGGAGTCTGGGCCGTGTCTCAGTCCCAGTGTGGCTGATCATCCTCTCAGACCAGCTACGGATCGTTGCCTTGGTAGGCCATTACCCTACCAACAAGCTAATCCAACGCGGGCTCATCTACTAGTGCCAGGTCCGAAGATCCCCAGCTTTCCCCCTTAGGGCGTATGCGGTATTAATCCGGATTTCTCCGGGCTATCCCCCGCTAGTAGGCAGATTCCCACGCGTTACTCACCCGTCCGCCACTCGTCAGCCGGAAGCAAGCTTCCGCTGTTACCGTTCGACTTGCATGTGTTAAGCATACCGCCAGCGTTCAATCTGAGCCATGATCAAACTCTTCAGTTTAATACTCAAATTTATTTGCAGGTTACTTACCTTGAGCAAGCAAGAAACCTGTTGTCAGCTTGAATTCGGTAAACCGAAAACTTCTGACTTGTTTCTTGATCTCGCCAACGCAAGCACCCACACAAGCTATCTGATCCAATCTGTAAAAGAACAACGACCCGAAATAACCCGGGCCGCAGAAGCGAAATTATAACAGTATTTTTTTTAGCTCCGCAAGTCCTGAAACGAAATTAATTTAGCTTCATAAACTTGCAAAGGACTGCCCCTTTCGCGGGAGCGCAATCCTACAGGAAAACTTTTCGGAATGCTGCAGTTTTTTACAATTATTTTACATTTATTTCTTAACGCGCGAATCACCGCCCCAAATCACCGATGATCTAATGGATATTTAGCCACTATGCTTTGTTACCCTGTGCGTAATCAATCATCCCTTCAAGCCATGAACAGATTATCTGACCAGACCAGCCCCTATCTTTTGCAGCATGCCGACAACCCGGTTCACTGGTACCCATGGAGCGATGAGGCATTGCAGCTCGCGCGTGAACGGAATAAGCCGATACTCTTGTCGATTGGGTATTCAGCCTGTCACTGGTGCCACGTGATGGCACATGAATCCTTCGAGGACACTGAAACCGCTGAAGTAATGAACAGACTGTTCATCAACATAAAGGTAGACCGCGAAGAAAGGCCTGATCTGGACAAGATATACCAGTCAGCGCACTCCATGCTCACCAACCGTCCGGGCGGCTGGCCGCTTACCGTGTTTCTGACGCCCGATGATCATATGCCGATTTTCGCCGGAACCTACTTCCCGAAAACACCACGACACGGCCTGCCCGCATTCACCCAGCTACTGGAAAATATTGCGCATGCTTTCGACACACGTAAAGAGGATATTCAGCAACAAAGCGCGTCACTACGCGATGTATTCGACCGCCTGGCATCACAGCACAGTAAACCGGCTGAACATTTAAGCTCAATGCCGCTGGATATTGCACGCAACCAGATCGAGCAACAGTTCGATAGCCGCTATGGTGGTTACAGCCAGGCACCCAAATTTCCCCACCCGGCCATCATAGACCGCGCCATGAAGCACTGGGGCCGCACCAGCGAAACCGGCAATCCGGACTCGCGTATCCTGCACACAGCTCTTTTCTCGCTCGAGCGCATGGGTAGCGGCGGCCTGTTTGACCACCTTGGTGGTGGATTCTGCCGTTATTCGACCGATGAACAATGGATGATCCCGCATTTTGAGAAGATGCTCTATGACAACGGCCCTCTGCTCTGGCTCAACGCGCAGGCCTGGTGCATCAGTAACAACCGGGACTACCGGGACGCAGCTGAAGAAACCGCGAACTGGGTTCTGCGCGAGATGCAGTCAATGCACGGCGGCTACTATTCGGCACTGGATGCTGATTCCGAAGGTGAAGAAGGTAAATTCTACATATGGACGCCTGAATCCATAAGAGCCGAGCTCAACGAAGCTGAATACGAACTCATAGCCAGACGTTTTGGTTTAGACAAACCAGCGAACTTCGAAGGCAACTGGCACCTGCATGCCTACGTGTCATACGACGACCTGGCTCAACAGACGGGTCAAGGCACTGACTCGGTACGCGCGACGATAAAAAACGCCCGCAATCAGCTCTTCAAGAAAAGGCAACAGCGTATTCACCCGGGACTCGACGACAAGATACTGACATCATGGAACGGCCTCATGATTCGAGGCATGGCAGCTGCCGGCCGTCTACTCGACAAGCCCGAGTACATTGACTCGGCATCCAAAGCCGCCATGTTCATTCATGACAACCTCTGGGATGGCCGCCGTCTGCTTGCCACCATCAAGGACGGGCATGCACACCTGAATGCCTACCTGGATGATTATGCCTTCATGATCAGCGGTCTGCTTGAATTATTACAGGCACGCTGGGATACCCGGCTACTCAGCTGGACGCAGCAGCTCGCAGACACCCTGCTGGATCAGTTTGAAGATACTGATAACGGCGGCTTTTATTTCACCAGCCATGATCATGAAGCACTCATTCAGCGCACCAGAACCTACAGTGATGATGCAATACCTTCGGGTAACGGAATTGCCGCCCACGCCTTGCAGCTGCTTGGCTACCTGCTTGCTGAACCCAGGTACCTTGATGCCGCTGAACGCTGTCTCAGAGCTGCATGGCACAGTATCAACCAGACCGCCATTTCCCATTGCAGCCTGCTCGAAGCACTCGATACACATATCAATCCACCACAAATGGTTATCGTGCGTGGCACTGATGCCGAGCAGGCGCTGTGGAAATCAGACCTTCAGGGGCAGTATCTGCCATTTACCCATATCTACTGGATACCGGAAGCCGTCTCTGACTTACCACCAGCACTTGCTGAGAAAACAGCTGACACCTCGATAGTGGCATACATCTGCGAAGGCCTGCAGTGTGATCCCCCGCTTCATAGCCGAAATGACTGGTCAGCATTCATCGAAGACAACAACCCGCAGCCAGGCAGCTGAATTCGGCCAAATCTCGCGCAATCCAGCGTTCTTTACAGGATCCTGGGTAGATGGATAAAAAACCGTCAAGATCAATAAATCAGTGATTTACTGCCAATATGACTTGCAACCAATATGGCTTTGGGAGTATGGTTATACACTCTGAAATGTAAATAGTCAGAAGACTGTCTTATTTTTTTAAACCGAGGAATATATCATGTCAGATACACGCAAACTGACCATTATTGCTACCAAGGGAACTCTGGACTGGGCATACCCTCCGTTCATCCTCGGCAGTACAGCTGCTGCTCTTGGTATGGAAGTTTCCATCTTCTTTACCTTTTATGGTTTGAACCTGCTGCTCAAAGACACCAGCGTCCTGAAGGTAACACCGATGGCTAACCCGGCTATGCCAATGAAAATGCCTTTTGGTCCAAAAGGACTGCAGAGCATCGACTGGGGTCCAAAAATCCCTAATGTAATGTGGAACATCCCCTTCATGGATAGCATCGCTACCACGCTGATGAAGAAAACCATCAACAACTGTGGTGTTGCATCAATCGCCGAACTTCGTGAACTTTGCCAGGAAGCGGAATGTAAATTCCTTGCCTGCCAGATGACCGTAGAACTGTTCGGGCATGATCCTAAAGCATTCATCGATGGTTGTGATTTCGTAGGCGCTGCTACCTACTTCGAAGAATCATCTGATGCCGATCAGTCACTGTTTATCTAATTAGATACAGACAGATCAATAAAAAAGCCGCTCTCTGAGCGGCTTTTTTATGCACGTCTATTTTCCAATCTGTAACTTGGCTTTTTGCCAGCAAGTCTCCAGTTCCTCAACATCACAGTCATCCATCACCTTGTTGTCCTGCTCCAGTAGCTGCTCAACGACTGTAAAGCGTTCAATAAACTTCTGGTTCGAATCACGCAAAGCCTGCTCAGGATTCACATCCAGGTGGCGCGAGAGATTCACGCATGCAAACAGAATGTCGCCCATCTCATCGGCAATCCTGTCCTGATTGTTTTCATGCACAATCTCCGCCTTGAGCTCACCGATCTCTTCCTGCAGTTTATCGAACACCGGTGAAACATCTTCCCAGTCAAAACCATGATGGGCAGCACGTTTCTGCAGTTTTGACGACCAGCGCAAGGCAGGCATCCCCGATGTAATGCCATCAAGTACGCTTTTATGTTTGCTTTCTTTATGCTCACGCTCTTTTTTCTTGTGCTGTTCCCATGCATGATTTAATTCTTCCTGGCTTTCAACTGATACCTCACCAAACACATGCGGGTGTCGCCGAACCATCTTTTCACTGATAGTGTTAACGATATCATCAAACACGAAGTCACCCTGCTCTTCAGCCATCTGCGCGTGGTAAACAACCTGGAATAACAGATCGCCAAGCTCGTCTTTCAAATCATGCATATCCATGCGATCAATGGCATCAGCGACTTCATAAGCTTCCTCGACGGTATAAGCCGCGATGGTTTTGAACGTCTGTTCGATATCCCATGGACAACCTGTCTCAGGATCTCTCAGTGCTTTCATAATATCCAGCAACCGGTTAATGCTTGAAGTTGAATCCACCATAAATAAAAAACCGAAAATTAAAGCAATAAAAAAAGGCGAGTTACCCCGCCTTCTTATTTCATATCAATAGAACCTGTCAATTAGAACGCGAAACGCACACCAATATGTGCATTATCATCTGCCTTGTATTTAACACCTGTATCCAGTTCAAATTCCAACACCCTGTATCCCAGGTAGGCGCGTGCACTCGGCGTCACCTCAAGCTCAAACGCAAAGCGGTACTCCAGTAAACCGTCATAGTCAGAAAAACTGGTGACCTCAGGTGCCCACCAGCCCTCAGCAAGCAATGCGAAAGGCATGCTCGCCGGAAAAACATATCGCAAGTGACCGCCTACAGCGATAGCACCGCCCGAAAGGGGTGACGGTTCAAAATCCAGTCTGCCGCCATACAGCTTGCCACCAACACCAAAGTGTAATGCACGTACATCCCCCGTTCCGCTTCCTGAAACCAGGATTGAAGCATTGGCAAAAATGTCATCATTTTCATTGAAAAAGATACCGATACCGATATCAGCACCACCATAACCAAAAGTCGCATTTGATGTCAGAAATGTTGCTTCTGCGGATTCACTACTGAGTTTGAGATCAAGGCCTGCTGAAAATACACTGGTTGCAGGCAGGAAACTAACGATTGTTATCAATGCTTTTCTAAGCATATTTTATTATTACCTCTTATAGAATCGCCCGAGCATATGAGCACGGCTATGTTGCAAATGAATATTAACAGCTCAATTAAAAGCGTGCTTGACCTGTGCCTAACACCCTGTTTTGCGTGTGATAAAGTAGACACTCTCGCAATAAATCAGTTCATCGGTTAGGCAATGAAACATAAATCTGTTTGCATTATAGGCGGTACAGGCTTCGTTGGCAGGCATATCGCGTACCGGCTCTCAAAAACAGACAAAAAAGTACGTGTACTGACCAGAAATGCCGAAAAAAATAAGGACTTGCGTATACTGCCCGGTGTTGAACTTATCGAGACCGATGTGTTTGACACCAGGCAGCTGGAAGCAACGATTCGTGACACGGATGCGGTGATCAACCTCGTCGGCATACTGAATGAGAAGCAGCATAACGGTGAAGGCTTTCATCGGGCACATGTTGAATTACCCAAAAAAATCCTCGGCGCCTGTCTTTCACAGGGAGTGCCACGGCTGCTGCACATGAGTGCCCTGCACGCTGACGTCAACACAGGAACCAGCCTGTATCTGCGCACAAAAGGCGAAGGCGAGAATGCACTACACACTTTTTCTACCGAGCGCCTCGTGGTTACCAGTTTTCGCCCCTCCGTCATCTTCGGACCGGGTGACAGTTTCCTCAACCGCTTCGCTGGATTATTGAAGACCTTACCGCTCGCGTTTCCACTGGCCTGCCCCAACTCACGGTTCGCACCCGTCTTTGTCGGTGATGTTGCAGACCGTTTTGTACAGGCCCTCGATGACAAGTCCACCTATGGGCAACGCTATGATCTTTGTGGCCCTGAAGAGTACACGCTTAAAGAGCTGGTTGAATACACGGCTCACTTGCTTGAATTAAATCGCCGAGTCATAGGCTTGCCCGACTGGATGAGCAAAGCCCAGGCTAATGTTCTTGAATGGTTCCCGGGTAAACCATTCTCGATTGATAACTACAAATCGCTGCAAATAGACAGCATATGCAAACACAATCAACATGAACCGACATCTCTGGAAATGGTTGCACCGACATACCTGGGCCAGAAAAATCGCTATTATATTAATGATGACTACCGCAAAACAGCGCGAAGATCCTGACCTTGAACAGCGTCATTAATAAAAATAATTTCGTTCAGTCTTTACTGAAGATCCTGCCTTCTCAATGTGTCCTGCATGAGGCTGAAGACCTCGCGCCGTATGAATGCGACGGCCTGTCTGTTTATCGTGCTACACCCATGGCCGTCGTTCTGCCTGATAACATCGAGCAGATTAAGACAGTTTTGACCCTGTGCCATACAGAAAACATACCTGTAGTGGCTCGTGGTGCCGGCACCGGGCTTTCCGGCGGCGCACTACCGCTGGATAATGGGATTCTGTTAAGCCTTGCCCGCTTCAACCAGATTCTTGATATCGACACTGAAAACCGTACCGCCCGGGTACAACCCGGTGTACGAAACCTGGCGATTTCAGAAGCAGCATCTACCCATGGTCTTTACTACGCACCCGATCCTTCATCCCAGATCGCCTGCTCCATCGGTGGCAATGTCGCCGAGAATTCCGGGGGCGTGCATTGCCTGAAATACGGCCTCACAGTGCACAACATCATCAAGCTACAGATCATTACCATGCAGGGTGAAGAATTAACGCTTGGTGGTGATACACTCGATAGCCCCGGCTATGACCTGCTCGCATTAATGACCGGTTCGGAAGGACTGCTCGGCATCATCACCGAAATCACCGTCAAGCTGCTGCCGAAACCTGCCGCAGCCAGGGTAATGATGGCCTCATTCAATGATGTCGCCACTGCCGGGCAGGCAGTGAGTGAAGTCATCGCAAGCGGCATCGTTCCCGCTGGTCTTGAGCTTATGGATAACGCGGCAATCAGGGCAGCTGATGACTTTGTACAGGCAGGTTATCCGCGTGATGCCGCCGCCATTCTGTTATGCGAAGTCGACGGTAATGAACATGAGGTTGCTGATGAACTGGAACAGGCTAAAGCCGTGCTCAAGGCATCGGGAGCTGTCGAAATCAGCATCGCCGGAGATGAACAGGAACGACTGAAATTCTGGGCAGGTCGCAAGGCTGCATTTCCTGCAGTTGGCCGTCTTGCACCTGATTATTACTGCATGGACGGCACCATTCCCCGACACCAGATTGCGACCGTATTAACACGCATTCACGAACTGTCCGATGAGTACGGCCTTGACGTCGTTAATGTGTTCCATGCTGGTGACGGCAATCTGCATCCATTGATTTTGTATGATGCCAATATTGATGGTGAACTCGAACGCACTGAGGAACTTGGTGGCAGGATACTCGAAGTTTGTGTCGAGCTTGGAGGTTCAATAACCGGTGAACACGGGGTTGGCATGGAAAAAATCAACCAGATGTGCGTTCAGTACAACAGCAATGAACTCACTCAGTTCCATGCCATCAAGTACGCATTTGATCCTGACGGCCTGTTGAATCCTGGCAAGGCAATACCAACGCTACACCGTTGCGCAGAATTCGGCGCCATGCACGTTCACCATGGCCAGCTACCGCACCCGCATATCGAGCGCTTCTAATCAGTCCAGATAGAGAAATAGTGATGACTTCTGCTGCCGATATCAGTACCACACTTGCTGACCAGGTTAAAACTGCTTTCAGTTGCAGACAGCCATTACGTATCAATGCAGGTAACAGCAAGGCTTTTTATGGCAATACGATCGAGGGAGATGTACTCAACGTCAATGCACACAGGGGCATTATTGAATATCAGCCAAGCGAGCTGGTCATAACTGCACGCAGCGGTACACCACTTAACGAAATTGAAACAGCACTGGCTGAGAATAATCAGATGCTCGCATTCGAGCCACCACTTCACACTGAGCATGCGACCTTTGGTGGTGCGATCGCTACCGGTCTGTCAGGGCCACGTCGTGCCTTTACCGGTGCAGCACGTGATTTCGTACTCGGCACAACAGTGATCAACGGTAAAGGTGAAATCCTAAGCTTCGGCGGCCAGGTGATGAAAAATGTTGCTGGCTATGACGTATCGCGATTAATGGCGGGCGCACAGGGCACCTTGGGTGTGCTACTGGATATATCAGTCAAGGTATTACCCCTCGCGGAAAAAGAAATAACGCTGGTATTCGAGTTCGATCAACAAACTGCCCACGATCAACTTCGCCAATGGATTCTGCAAGGCCATGCCGTCAGTGCAAGCTGTTTTACCAACAACATTTTGAGTGTAAGACTCAGCAGCACTGAAAGCAGTGTTAACCACTCAATTAGCGAACTGGGTGGGGAAATAACAGATAATAATATCTGGATACAATTGCGCCATCAGACACACCCTTTCTTTACAGACAATACGCGGTTATGGCGACTCTCCGTTCCACCTGCAACCGAACCGGTTCTGCAAGACCATAATCAACTCATCGAATGGGGCGGCGCACTGCGCTGGATAGCAGGTGAAGACGCAATATATGAACAGGCTGCGGCTTTGAATGGCCATGCAACACGTTACGCATTACACACAAACAGCGACAGCGATCCCTTTCAGCCACTCGGCCCAACCATGCTGAAATTGCACAGGCAGCTGAAGCAGGCCTTCGATCCCGAGTTAATCCTGAATCGCGGGCGAACATACAGCAGCCTGTAATGAAAACCACGATCATTCCATCCTATCTGCAAACCAGTCAGGGTCAGCGTGCCGATAAAATACTGCGCAACTGCGTGCATTGCGGTTTTTGCAACGCGACCTGCCCGACTTACCAGGTCACCGGTGATGAGCTTGATGGTCCACGCGGTCGCATTTACTTAATCAAACAGGTGCTCGAAGGAAACGCACCGAGTGAGCATACGCAGTTGCATCTCGATCGTTGCCTCACCTGTCGTAACTGTGAAACCACCTGCCCATCCGGTGTTCACTACAGTCGTCTGCTCGACATCGGCCGCCATCTGGTTGAACAGAGCGTTAAGCGCACATGGTCTCAACGCGTACAACGTAGCGCCTTACGAAGCTTCTTTTTGTCGCCCCTGTTCGGACCAACATTACAGCTCGGGCGCCTGTTACGTCCAATTATGCCTGCGGCCATTAAAAAGACCATCCCGCTACGCAATGACATAGCCACAGGAACATCATCACAAGCGCACACAAGAAAAATTTTACTGGTCCAGGGCTGCGTACAGAAAAGCCTGCAACCAGCCATCGATGTTGCAGCCACGCGTGTGTTCGGCGCAATCGGTATCCAGACTATCAACGCTGCGACCAGCGCTTGCTGTGGTGCACTTAGCCACCATCTCAGTGCTGAAGAAGTTGCCCTGCAGCAAATCAGGCATAATATCGATAGCTGGCTACCTCTGCTCGAGCAGAATGACATTGAAGCCATCACCATGACAGCCAGTGGCTGCGGGGTGATGATACGCGACTACCCTCACCTGCTTGCAGATGACACCGAATACGCAGTAAAAGCCAAACGCATCAGCGAGGCTTATCGTGATCCGATTGAAATCGTCTCTGCTGATGGTGATCGCGCCATCGAGCAGTTAAAGAAAGAGCCGAAAGCGAGTAGCAACAAACCCAGTGTTGCGTTTCACCCACCCTGCACCCTGCAACATGGTCAGAAAATCAGCGGCCAGGTTGAAGCCCTGCTCACAGCGCTGGGTTATACACTGAAGCCTTTCGCAAACAATCATCTGTGTTGTGGCTCGGCAGGTACCTATTCCATCACCCAGAAAAACCTGTCCCGAAAGCTGTTACATAACAAGATTTCGAGTATAGAAGCAGCAGACAGCGATATGATTATTACCGCCAATATCGGCTGCCAGACCCACCTGCAAAGCGCTACTGAAAAACCTGTACGCCACTGGCTGGAACTACTCATCTAAGCCGGTTTGCTGCTGTCGAATTGCCCTGTCTTAAAAACACAATCACCATGTGCTCTTCTTCCTCATTTTTCATGGCAAAATAGCCGCCATTCTCAACCTTTTAAATATTAGACAGACAACAGGTAACAGCATGAGCATTTCATCATTCAACCCACCGGTTCGTACCCTCATGGGTCCTGGTCCTTCAGACGTTCACCCTCGCATTACCAGCGCTATGGCGCGACCAACGATTGGTCACCTGGATCCTGTATTCGTAGGTATGATGGATCAGGTCAAGGAAATGCTGCAGTATGCTTTTGCTACCCAGAACCAGTTAACCATTCCGGTTTCTGCACCGGGGTCTGCTGGCATGGAATCCTGTTTCGTGAACCTGGTTGAGCCCGGTGACAAAGTCGTGGTGTGCCAGAACGGTGTTTTCGGCGGCCGCATGAAAGAAAACGTTGAACGCTGCGGTGCTACCGCAATCATGGTTGAAGACGAATGGGGCAAGCCAGTTGATCCAAACAAGCTCGAGGAAACCCTGAAATCATTTCCCGATGCCAAGATTGTTGCATTTGTTCATGCGGAAACCTCGACTGGTGCGCGCTCAGATGCTAAAACCCTGTGTGAAATCGCGCGCCAGCATGACTGCCTGACCATAGTCGATGCCGTAACATCACTTGCTGGTTCGGAACTTCTGGTTGATGACTGGGGTATCGATGCGATTTACTCCGGCACCCAGAAATGCCTGTCATGTACCCCCGGGATTTCGCCACTAAGCTTCAGTGACCGCGCTATCGAAGTCATCAAGAGTCGCCACACCAAGGTACAGAGCTGGTTCCTCGATACCAACCTGGTTATGGGTTACTGGGGACCGAATGCGAAACGCGCCTACCACCATACCGCGCCGGTAAATGCGCTGTATGCCTTGCACGAGTCGCTGGTCATGCTGCAGGAAGAAGGCATCAAGAATGCCTGGGACAGGCACATGAAGAATCACCTTATCCTGCGCGCCGGTATCGAAGCCATGGGTCTTTCATTCATCGTAGATGAGCCTTACCGCCTGCCACAATTGAACTCGGTAACCATTCCGGAGGGTGTCGACGAAGCACAGGTACGCACCCGCCTGTTGACCGAATTCAACCTTGAGATTGGCGCCGGACTAGGTGCACTGGCTGGCAAGGTATGGCGCATTGGCCTCATGGGTCACAGTTCCCGTGCGGAGAATATCTTCCTTTGCCTGTCAGCACTGGAAGCGGTACTCAGTGACATGGGCGCCCCAATCAACAAGGGTGCCGCGCTCGAAGCCGCAACCGCTGCGATGAAATAGTGGTTCACATAAACCATCTGCTAGTAAAAGGCCTGCATACGCAGGCCTTTTTTGCATATATACAATGCGATAGCGATATTTTGAGCAATTGCCGGTAGTATCGACACCAATTTGAACTGACAGATAACTGACCAGTATGCAGCAAGCTCCAAGACAGATCGTTACCTCGTTTCGCCCGATTCCCCTCGATGTACCCGAGGGCATGATGCCTAATGAGTTCTTCAACAGCGCGGAGAATCTGAATGACCTCGTCCATAACAACGGACTGCTGGTCAATCCGGAAAACTTGCTCATGTACCGCAAGGCACTTGGTCACAGTAATGAGTTTGATACTTCGATCATCTACAACACTTCGCAGACGATACTTAATCCACTGGGAAGGCCGGTTCGTCGTACCCAGGTCCCGCTCAACGTCAAACACGTCTGGAACCGTATGAACCAGATCATGATCGAGTACATGCTTGAAACATACCCGGATCCGGCAGAGCACCTGGTGCTGGCTGGCGAAGCCAGCCTTGATGCAACCTGGCCGCTAACTTCCCCCGGTGTACCAAGCATCCGCATGCTGCACAATCACTTCATCGTGTTCCCGGTGAAAACACTGCAGGATGCCGAACTCGCTGATTCCGACAATCCGAATCTAACCGATGGCGGCCAGCACAGTCTGTTCCAGCAGCATATGAAAAAGACCTATCGGGATTTCTTCGACCGTGCGCTTGATCTCGAGATACTCAAACCGGTGCCAACTTCCGAATCACAACTCAAGCTTACCGGCTATCCCCAGGGGCTGCCCTGCTGGGAAATCCAGGGTGGCGTTGAAGCCCTCGGCAAACCACAGTTCTGGAAAGAATACGACTACATCCTGATGGGCTTTATCGATTTCTACCGCACTTTCTTCACACAGGTTTCAACGCGCAATGCACCCATGCCCAAGGATGTTTATTTCCCCGAGCATGTTGAAGCTGAACTGCTGTTCAATAATAACTTCCTCAAGACAGCAAAAGTGGTGCGTGAGCAATGTGTTACTGATGCAAAGTACGCCAACCTGATTCGCTGGCAACCGGCATTCAAGCAACTGATCTATAGAAATGATGAAGGCAAGCTGATTGTTACCATCAGCCAGAACTCGATAGGAAATGCGATTACCGAATTACTAGGCGTCGTCGTCAACCGCACACCAGATGCTGAGGCCTATGAAAAAGCTGAACCCGCGTTGATCAGTAAATTACTGGAAGTGCGTGCACGCCTGATCGAAGCGGACCTCGGTCATGGCATCGCAACCGATTACTGGGATGCCTGATTCAATCAGTTGTGATAGATAATCAGGCCAGCTCCGGCCATTATCATCAAGCCACCAATAACAACACTGGGTGTCAGGTGCAGCTGCCTGAAAAAGAGATAGGCAAAGATAACCACGAACAGCGGGTACGTTATCTCTATCAGACTGGCCAAGGTCGCGTTCTTGCTGTTGATCGAAAGGTAAAGCAATACCGCACCTAATGTGCTTGTAGCCCCAATGGCCGCGATCATCCATTGCTCATTCACGGGCAGCATCCTGAAAATTTCAGCATCCCGGCCAAGCTGTCGAGTAAATAAAGGTATCGCCAGGACAATCGGTATAACACTGATCAACAAAACGCTGTAAACAGACAGCCGCTTCATGGCGAAGTCAATCAAGGGATAATGTATACCCCAGATGATTGCTGCACTGAGCGCAGTCAAATACCATGGTAATTGCATGGCATCCTCCTTTGGAAATCAAATAAGAAAAACA
Source organism: Gammaproteobacteria bacterium (assembly GCA_029287435.1). Taxonomy (GTDB): domain Bacteria; phylum Pseudomonadota; class Gammaproteobacteria; order SZUA-229; family SZUA-229; genus JABDQW01. The sequence goes on along the minus strand of JARFRD010000085.1, from coordinate 8,174 downwards.
AGCCGGACTTCGCTTAACGGGCTGTTACGCTTAGCCGTAAAACCTCACGAAGCGGAAGTGTATGTCGAAATATTTTGAAGAATTCTACAATTTCATGCATTCAGCATCGATGATAATTGCTGCCGATATTTCTGGGCCAGTTCGGGATTATTCGTTGCCAGGGTATTGATGACTGAAACGATCATTTCGCGCGCGGCACCATCCCTGAAATCGGGCTCATGCTGCTGGATAAAGAACAGATGGCTCATCGCATCGGTATAGTTGTTGCGCGCAATCTCGCAAACAGCGATATCAAAATGCGCGTTATAATCAGCCTCGTTATCCGCTATACGCGAGGCGAGTTTTTTCACCCCTTCAGTTTTTGCGGCCTGCTGCTTGATCCACAACTGACCACTTAAGCTTTTTCCCAGTGCACTCTCACGATCTGACGCGGGTAACCGCTCGAGTAACGCGCTTGCTTCAGCATATTCACCAATATCAATGAATATCTGCACCATATCGAGTGCTATGCGTGTATTCGAAGGATCGCTTTTCATGGCTTCAGCCAGTTTAGTGATGGCTTGCGGTGTCTGTCCCTGCATGTGCAGCTCCCGCGCCTGTGTGCGCATTTCGTCGGACTCGCGGTACACACCATATTCTTTCAGCAATGTGCGTGCTTCGTCTTCCGTTAGCACACCCTCTTCACGACGAACCGGCTCACCATCCTTGAAAACAGCCAGTGTCGGGACGTTTTTTATTTCATATTTTTCCTTCGCATCCGGGTTCTCGTCGATATCCATTTTCGCGAACACGAATTGCTCGGGAAATTCCCGTGCCAGCATCTCAAACATCTCTATCAAGGCAATACAGTGTTCAGACCAGACACCGATGAATGCCATCAATACCGGCACCTTGTGAGAATTCAACAAAACATACTTGCCATAACTGGCATCGGTTACTTCGAAAATCAGTGCTTCTTTTGTCATCAATCATCCAATGGCGATAGAAAAGTCTATTCCACTGATTGTATCGAAGTATTTGCTTGTACAATAGTTCTCACACAACCCATGCTATGGCAACATTAGATAATGAATATCTACCTTGTCGGCGGCGCTGTACGCGATCAACTGCTTGATTATCCCCATAACGAAAAAGACTGGGTCGTGGTTGGCGCCACACCCGACGATATGATCGCGCGCGGCTACCAGCAGGTCGGCAAAGATTTCCCCGTATTCCTCCACCCTGAAACCAAAGAGGAATATGCACTGGCGCGCACGGAAAGAAAAACAGCGCCGGGTTACAAGGGTTTCGAGGTTCATGCCGATGTTGACGTCACACTCGAAGACGACCTGATGCGTCGTGATCTGACGATCAATGCAATCGCCAGGGACGAGAACGGCAACATCATGGATCCATTCAATGGCATCCAGGACATTCATGACAGGATTCTGCGCCACGTATCGCCCGCTTTCAGTGAAGATCCAGTACGTATATTGCGCGTCGCACGATTTGCTGCACGCTACCTGCATCTCGGCTTTATCGTTGCCGATGAAACCATGCAACTCATGAAAGACATGGTTGCCGCCGGCGAAGTCGATGCCCTGGTGCCTGAACGCATCTGGCAGGAGATGGAAAAAGCACTGGGTGAGCGCTCCCCATCGCGCTTTATTGAAGTCCTGCGTGATTGCGGTGCGCTGGCTCGCATTCTGCCCGAGCTCGACTGCCTGTTTGGTGTGCCACAACCCGAGGAACACCACCCGGAAATCGATACCGGCATTCACACCTTGATGGTATTACAGCAGGCCTGCCGCCTGAGTGATGATAAAGACGTGCGTTTCGCCGCCCTCATGCATGATCTTGGTAAAGGCACGACACCCAGGGAAGAATGGCCACGACACATCGAACACGAAGCAAGGGGTGCTGATATTGTGCTGGATGTCTGCAAGCGCCTGCGAATTCCCAATGACTATCGCGATCTTGCGGAACGCACGGCGCGCTTTCATCTGCATTATCACCGCGCCCTCGAACTCAAGCCCTCAACCTTGGTAAAAACGCTGGAACAACTCGACGCGTTCAGAAAACCTGAACGCTTTGAAAAATTCCTGATCGCCAGTGAAGCTGATGCGCGTGGTCGTCCGGGTTATGAAAACAAGTTATTTAAACAGGGCGACTATTTCAGGCAGGCATTCAAGGCGGCGCAATCCGTTGACATCAAGGCACTGGTTGAACAGGGCTATACCAATGCAGAGCTGGCTGAAAAGATCCGTCAACAACGTGTCAAACTGGTTTCCGCGATATCGAAGTAATCCGCTCGGCTAGTTGAGACCAACCCAGTGTTCGAACTTTTGCAGTATAAATCTGAGATGCGTTGAAGACAGCATAAATGCAATCATGACGCCGACGGTATTAGCGACCATATCGCCAAATTCACTATACCTGTTGGCATCATATCCCTGCAGGTATTCCAGCAATACACCCAGGCCAATAAATAGTGCTACCAAGAAATACACATGACGTTTAATGTGATAAAGCTGCATAAACCAGAAAGTCAGAAAAAAATAGGCCAGCAGATGAAACAGCTTGTCTTCATAGGGCAAACCCGTATCAACTTCTACCGGCTCACTGGTTAACGACAGGTACACCACGACAGCGATCACCAGGTAACCGATGAGCAACCATAACCAGCGATAGCGTAGCTCGGGATTAATAACGGTCATATAAACAGGAATAACAGGATAACACCAAGCACGAGACGGTAGGCCACAAACGGCATCATGCCAACTCGTTCCAGCAACTTGAGGAAGTAATGTATGCAGGCATAAGCACTGATTGCAGATATCAATGCCCCAACCAGCAGGGGTGTGGCATCACCCAGGCTTGCCTCACCAAGATATTCTATAGTCTCGAGTGAACCCGCGAGAAAAATGACCGGTATCGATAACAGGAAAGAGAACCTGGCTGCTGCTTTTGGTTTCAAACCCAGCATCAGCGCGACAGTAATGGTTATACCGGAACGGGATGTACCCGGTATTAATGCCAGCGCCTGCGCCATACCGATAATAAGCACATCACACAGCATCAGGCCATACTCATCCTTGCTGCGCTTACCGGTTCTATCTGCGTACCATAACAGCAGACCAAAAACGATGGTGGCAATCGCTATCACCAGTGGAGAACGAAGATGCTGTTCAATACCTTCCTTGAATAACAATCCCGCCAGACCTACCGGGATCGTACCCAACAACACGGCCCATGCCAGTCGACCATCGGGTGTTAGCTTGCCGCGCAAGGAGGCAAACCACTGCACAAACATGCGGCCCAGTTCTTTGCGGAAATACAGCACCACCGCCAGCAAGGTACCCGCATGAACAGCGACATCAAATGCCAGCCCCTGGTCTTCCCAATCTGTTAATACTGGCACCAGGATCAAATGCGCTGAACTTGATATAGGCAGAAACTCGGTTAATCCCTGCACCAGTGCCAGCACTATTATCTGTATTAGATCCACGTATATTCCTTATATAATTACAGTCATAATCGGTTTCTATAATCTTGCTGCATGAAACCGATTAGCGGTTCATCAAACTCTTTCGTCAATGCCATCGCCTTGAAGCGTTCCCCCATTTCCGATGGCAGGGTCAGGGTTTTTATCTGCTGCGACAATAGCAACTGTTGAGTTACATCATCATTCACTTCGGCCGCGTGTAATTCGCCAAGACCGCAACCCATCAGAAACATCGCCTGTGAAGTGTAGCCGCTGACATCGAAACCTGCATCTACGGCAGCATAAGCAACCGCAGTAAAATCAACAAAAGCCGTAATATCCTGCAGTCCCGGGTACCACACGGCATCACTGTGTGCATGATGTCTATAGTGACAAATCAGGGTGCCATGGTTGCGCTCATCCAGGTAGTATTCACTCACCGGGTAACCATAATCAACGAGCAACACCATTCCTTTATCAAGAAAGCGACCGATACTCTGCAACCAGCCAGCTATCGATGGATTCACTTCAGAACAATAGCCATCGGGCAAAGAAGCTCCTCGCCTTTCTTCAATGGTTCTCACCTGTTTAACCAGTTCATCCGATGCCGCGTCGTAACACGCGCACAGCTGATCACCATCAGTCTTGACATTTAACTGCTCAACGCTATCACCGGCGATACGAAAACATTCAACAGGCATCGCATCCAGCACCTCATTAGCAATCACAACACCTTGAACAGGTGACTCAGGCAAGCTGTCGAGCCACTCGAGTTTGTGGGCAAGATGTAACGCACGCTCATCTATCATCAGTTTCTGTCTTGCGCGTAACTCGGCACTGAGCTCGATAATACGATAGCTGTCAGGCAAGCAGTTAACACGCTCCAGCTCGAGTAATATCTCCGCCGCCATCACGCCAGAACCGGCGCCAAACTCGATCACAACAGCATGCTCCATTTGCGCGAGCACCTGTGCCAGCTGTCGGGCGATACATCTCGAGAACAATGGCGAAACTTCGGGCGCAGTTATGAAATCCCCGTGTTCGCCAAATTTCTGCCGGCCTCCGCTGTAATAGCCGAGTCCGGGTTGGTACAACGCTGCCTGCATAAACTCACCAAAGCTGATCGCTCCGCCCTGCTGCTTACAGCTGTTTGCGATGAACGCGCACAACGCCAGACTGCGCTGCTTCTCAGTCTCGTCCGGTTGTGGCAGTTCAACTGGGGTGGGAGTGTTGGTTGGCATGGTTAATTTGTGCGATTATTGAGTTTCTAAAACATCTGGGAAAAGCAAGTGACGGATTCTAACGCAGAACTGGCTGGAAAAGCCGCACTGATAACCGGCGGCGCCAAGCGTATCGGTGCTGAAACTGCCCGCACCCTGCATGCAGCGGGGATGAATATTATTATTCACTATCGCTCATCACGGCAGGAAGCCGATGAACTTTGTTACGAGCTCGACCAGTTACGTGAGAATTCTGCCGCCGTGGTTCAGGGTGACCTGGATGATGACCATGTCTACGGCCGCATCATCGAAGATGCCGTTGAAGTGTGGGGGCGACTTGATGTGCTCGTCAACAATGCATCCAGCTTTTTCCCTACGCCGGTGGGCAGCATTACCCTCGATCAATGGCACAACCTGGTAAACAGTAATTTAAAAGCCCCCCTGTTCCTGTCACAGGCTGCGGTTCCGTTTCTCAAAGAAAACAATGGCTGCATCATCAACATGGTCGATATTCACGCATTCCGCCCAATGCGCAAACACCCGGTGTACTGCGCTGCAAAAGCCGGGCTTGCGATGCTGACACAGTCTCTGGCCAAAGAACTTGGTCCTGAAATCCGGGTTAACGGTATCGGCCCGGGCGCAATACTGTGGCCGGAAAATGATATGGACGAAAGCACCAAGCAATACATTATCGAGCGCACCGCACTAAAGCGGCACGGTGAACCCAGGGATATTGCCAAGGCCATCCTGTTCCTGGTCAGGGATGCTGCCTATATTACCGGCCATATTGTGCCTGTAGACGGCGGACGTTCGCTGAATATATAAACTCGATATACGCGCGCTAACGTGAGTACAAAAATCGGTCTTGTCAGTGATGTACATGCCAGTCCGGTGCCGCTTGCACAGGCATTAGCGATTTTCGAAAATGAAAACGTTCACGATATTATTTGCGCCGGTGATATTGCAGGCTACTTTGAGACACTGGCACCAACGATCGAATTACTCAGAAAATACAACTGCAAAACCATTATCGGTAATCATGACCAGGCGTTCCTTGAAGAAAACACCGATGTACAAAACAGCGATGAGTACAATTATCTGGGCAATCTTCCTGAAACACTTGAATACATTATTGAAGGCAAGCGTATCTATGTTGTTCACGCCCACCCGCCCAATGCGCAGCACGGCGGCATCAAGCTGCTTGACGTGGATGGCAACATCATTCAGGAACAAAAAGACGACTGGGAAAACACACTAAAACAGTTCAACTATGACGTAATCATCGTTGGCCACACCCACCAGGTATACGCTGAGCAACTTGGTGATGTGTTTGTCGTCAACCCCGGCAGCACAGCGTTCAATCATAGCTGCATGATACTGACCTTACCCGAGCTGTCAGTTCAGACCTTTGCCCTGGAAGGACAGGAAATACTCAAGTCCTGGAACTTCAGCATGTTGTTCAAACATAAACAGCCTTACCCGCCAGCCAAATCCTGAATACTCTTGCCAGCATCATGGCGCCACGCCGATGCCGATACAGGCTTCGGCAGTAAGCGTACAGCTACCGCCCTGGCTCTTTTCAAGCAACAACTCGGTAAACACCTCGCCCGCCCGTTGCCAGCGCTCCTCTCCAATTTTGTTATAAAGAATTTTCATCGGTGGTGATGAAGAAATAAATTCCTTCCAGTAGTCTTCAGGCGAAGTCACGACCAGCTCACCCTGCATGGTGGTAACCTTCACATCGTTGAAGCCGGCGCGGCTCATCTCATCATGAAGAGACTCATGCCCTGCCAGTCGCGCCCATACCGGCGTCTGTTGTGGCATTTCAAAGTCAGGCGCAGCCTGTTGCATGGCTTTGCCAAGATAACCGAACATCTCGAATGTCTCCGGCTCACCCCAGCAGACAACGGCACAACGTCCTGCGGGCTTCAAAACGCGTCGCAGTTCTGTCATTCCCTTTTCTATATCCGGAAAAAAGATCAGGCCAACCACGGATGCGCTGACATCAAACGTGCCATCTGCAATTTCGAGTGCCTGCCCGTCCATGACCTCGGTGCGAATGTTCTCAAGCGCATGCTCGTCAATACGCTCACGCAAGCGCGCTATCATTCCTGCCGCGAAATCGGTTGCGAGAACGTCAGCACCCTGCATCGCAGCCGGCAAACTGAATGATCCCGTGCCTGTTGCTACATCGAGTACACGTTCTCCCGCTTGTATATCGAGTTGTTTCAAAGCTTCCCGTGCAAACTGTGACGTGAACGTCTGAAACATACGCTCGTATACATCAGCCAGTTCACTCCAGCCTTGCGGCACCTGGTCAGGCGCGAGTTGTGGCTCTGACGATTCTTCAGACATGATCATGACCTCATAACTTCGGTGAAAACCTGGTATCGACATGCGACCCGTTGTCATTTTGACCTGCTATCGAAGGAATTGCTATGCTGTGTGAACCTGAATAGATCAAAGCATGAAGCTGAAACATGACCACCCTGCACTACTCCTTTATTGTCACAACACTGCTGGCTACACTATTAGCCTGCACAGACCCGAACAGGGTCGTTGAACAGCGTGAAGCTCTCGGTAACCAGGTAGATCCGAATGCACAGACATTTGTATTCGAGTGTGGCGACGATTTCAGCTTCACCGCCAGGGTCGAGGAGCAAAATGCCTGGCTGTTCCTGCGCCGTGACACGCTTCAGTTAGCCGAGGTGGCCGCCGCTTCCGGTATGAAATTCGCTGATAAAGAACACACTTTCTGGATGAAGGGCGAGGAAGCCATGCTGATCACACCCGGACGTACGCACAAGGACTGCAAAAACAATCATCGTAAAGCTATCTGGGAGCATGCGAAGCTGAACGGTGTTGATTTCCGTGCCGTTGGCAATGAGCCCGGCTGGGTGCTGGAAATATCCAACCAGGCCGATATCCTGTTCATCACGAATTATGGCCAGTCGCGCCACGCGTTTGCCAGCACTAACGTTTCATCAGCGACTCAAGGGCTGACGACGATGTATGAAGCCAGAAACGATCAGGACCGGATCGAAATCAAGCTGACAGCCACACGCTGCGGTGACACCATGAGTGATGAGAAATTTCCGGTGACGGTTAACGTGTTGCTAAACCAGAAAGAATTCAACGGTTGTGGCAGAGCGCTGCACTAACAATCCGGTCATGATGACAGGTGATACCCGCCCTAAGGGCTTAAAGAAAAATTAAATTCGATCGGTGCCAGGCTTTCCCTGGTCTTGTCAAAATCAGACCAGAGTTCGGCATAGGATTTCCCTGCAACCGGATGCACCAGATCAGGTGCTATTTCAGCCAGTGGCCAGAGCACAAACGCATTCTTGAGAATTTCTCCCCGTGGCAGCTTGAGGCCGTTCTCGTCCAGCACAACATCATCGTACAAGAGTAAATCAAGATCGAGTGTACGCGATGAAAAACGCGGGCCACTGCGGTCTCGACCATGCGCATCTTCCTGTCTCTTATACACA
>JARFRD010000063.1 GCA_029287435.1 Gammaproteobacteria bacterium | reverse complement strand
TGTATGACTCTACCAGAGATCCATGATGTTCAATCATTAGCCATCCATTCTCAAATTTGCGATAAATATTTGTTGCCAGTACCTGGGCGGCCTGATCACGATCAGTCGAAACTTCCTCAATCACCAGACTTATTACCAGTTCATCAGTGATAATACGATTACGAACAGTGTATGTAATCTGCGGGGGATGTGCGTTGTGAAAAATATGAGTCCAACTACGCACAACCACCTGATGACCAACAATAGCCCTGGAGCCCGGATGTATACAAACCACATCACCATCAGCCCATAGCGCAGCCATCACTTTGTCATCGCAATGCATAAAGGCCTCATAGAATACTGTTTCAGCCTCATCGGGCGTTTTCAATTTTAGTTTTGAGCTGTTCGTCATGTGGGAATAGTCCCTTACAGGTACTTAATGTGTATTTATACTAACAAAGTCAGATGTGACTGATGCAGTTTTTTTCCATCATAGACATCACTATTATTGTCACCATTAGATGGTAATTTTCAACAAACTGGCTTATAGGGCCAGCGGTATATGGCGCACGAATCGCCAGAATACCCGGCACAAAAGTATAGCTCACCCGTGGCATGAAAGGTTTCCGGCAAATGCCTGTTAGTGTGTTAACCGAAACCCTGTCTATTAGTCGATATCATGCTTTATAGGTACTTTAGCCTGAAACGCTATGGCGAGATAGCTTACGGAGTTTCGATAATTGCCTGTCACAGCGCCACTTGTCTGGTAGCGAATAATTGTGACCTTTATATCATCCGGCAACAGGTTCAAGAGCACCATAGCTGATGGGTATACACAATCATTGAGGTCCATCTCATCGCGATATCGCGCTAAGCCAGCAGGGTCTATATTGCGTATATGTTCAACAATCCCTTTATCGAGATGGGCGATGCGTTGCGCCGTCTTCTCATCATGGGGAAACGGCACAAAATCGTAGCCCGGACCATAATGGATAAAGTCACCGGAGATCACCAGCAGGGTATCTTCATCGAGCAGCTTTGCGATTAGCCTGCCAGCCTGTTGAAACTGAAGCCGTGTCAGATCTCCTATTAGTATCGGAACCAGCTTCCAGCCTGGCTGCAGCATGGCTTGCAGGAACGGCAGCTGCATCTCGATCGAGTGTTCCCTGTCGTGCGCGTAGCGATGGCTCATGACCAGTGGCGAACGATGCATCTGCTCAATCGCTGCCTGGTCCAGTTCGATCTTGCCCAGCGGTGTCTGGTAGGCATCGACATCGAGGACTGATAGCCCCGGCACATCTTCATAGTGCGCGGCGCCGATGACGACCACCCGCTGGTACTTTTCACCTTTGACCAACTTGAATCCTGCTGCTGCGGTACTGCCGCTGTAGTCATAGCCGGCATGCGGCACGATCAGGGCACGGACTTTACCGTATTGAGGATCGAGTTGTGTATCGGCCGACTCGCGCGCGAGCTGCCTGATGCGCTCTCGCAATGCCTCAGATTCACCCGGATACCAGGAGCCGGCCTTTACTGGCTGACGTGCCGTGTAATCCAGTGCCATGGTTTGCGCCAGTGCACTAAGTGTGGGTAGCGCCACAAGAACCAGCCAGACAAATAGTGAAAGGAGTATGTTCATTATTTGCATGACGAGCAGTCAGACATTTCTAAGTCAATTGATGTCTGCTATGCCAGGAAGACGGTAACTTAACAACTCTCACCCCGCCAGATCATGCGGCTTATAGAAATCGGCTTCATGCAAGGACAGTTGCCGCTGCTTGCCTGTTGCTACACTTCTGCTGGTCAGCAGACTGCCACTGAACACGGCAAGCAACGCCAGGAAGCGACGCCGCATCGTTGAAATTCTATTACGTGATTTCATTACCATACCCCACTTACTTTCTGATTACAGACCGGACAACGACCGTCGCTGGTCAAATTATACTCCTCGACACTGAAGCCAACACGGTGAATAAGCCGCGTATTGTCATTCGGACAATAAGTCGACTCCGACTTGTGTCCATAGATATTGCCGATGTAGACATATTTCAGTCCGGCGTCCCTGGCCTCGTTCCATACTCGGTGCAGCGATTCGACTGGCGTCGGCGGCAGGTTACGCATCTGGTAATGCGGCGTAAACCGGCTGATATGCAGGGGCGTCTGCTCCCCGAGATTGTCGCGAATCCAGTGCGCCATCCTGCGTACAGTGGCTATGTCGTCATTCAGGGTTGGTATGACCAGGTTGGTCACCTCCAGCCAGACGCCTTCCTCGCGCGCAATAACCATTGCATCGAGCACTGGCTTCAGTGAGCCGCTGCAGTTGCGGCGGTAGAAACCGTCATCGAAGGCCTTGAGGTCGATGTTGGTTGCATCGATAACCTGGCATAACCGCCGCATTGGCTTCTCGTTGATATAACCGGCCGTGACGAAGATATTTTTCAGTCCATGATCATGCGCCAGTACCGATGTGTCATAGACATACTCGTAGAAGATGATCGGATCGGAATACGTGTAGGCGATCGAGTGGCAGTTTTCTGCAAGCGCAGCATCGACAACATCCGCTGGCTCTGCCCGGTAAATACGTTCCATTTCCTCGCCGCCACGCTGCGAAAGCTGCCAGTTCTGGCAGTTGCGGCAGTGCAGATTGCAGCCGGCCGTGGCAATGGAAAAGACCGCGCTACCGGGATGAAAGTGATACAGCGGCTTTTTCTCAACCGGATCGATGTGTACGGAGGACGGGCGGCCATAGGTAGTCGCGACCAGCTTGCCGTCGATATTGACACGGACACGGCAGTCGCCTGCACCACCTTCAGGGATAGTGCAGTAGCGGGGGCATAACTCGCAGGTGACGTCACCCATTGCTCTGTACCTGTCTTTTACCTGTTGCCGACGCCAATGCCTGTTATTGTTGTTTGCGCCAGTACTCCGCGTTGTGCCTGACCAGGTCGCCACTGTTAATCTTCTGCATCAGTGCAGGGTAGTCGATTTTTCTCCAGCCTGTGTACGCCGATTCACCACCGATATGCGAAAGCAGAAACCCGGCTATTGCCAGCAGGTTGACGGCGACAAGCGCGGCAAACTTGATATCACGACGTTTCATTTGCTTATATTTGATTATTATACTCCTTTTTCGCCCCTGTCGGCACAGTGCTATTTTTCTGTGACATTGACGGTATCGTGGCTTGCCTGTGTTTGCGCAGGCCGTAATCCTTGCCTTCGATACAGCGCTGGCAGTGAATGCAATCGATATCGTAATCATCACGTACGCCGAGATCACAGTGCGTGTAGTCCCGCTGCGGACCCCATTTCAGCATTAGCGCAATCTTGTTACCAAATGACAGCAAAGCTCCGAACGGGCAGAAGTAGCGACACCAGAAGCGGTAATAGAACAGCGCACCAAGCAGGCTTATGACTGTAATCAGCAATATCCAGCCAGAGAAATTAAACGCAAAAAAATGCTGCATCGGATTAAAGTTCACCCAGAACATATCCCTGGTCAGCCAGTAGCCGCTCAGCATGCCGGCGAGCAGCAGGTACTTCAGGTAGCGCATGCGCCGCTCAAGATGCTGCTCGGGCTCGCTGCGGAGATAGAAATAGCGTCCGATACGCGAAATGAATTCCTGCAGTGCCCCGAACGGGCAGATATATCCGCAATAAACCTGGCCCAGCAGCAGCGTGATAATAATCGTGAAGCCTATCAGAATGAAATGCAGCAGGCTGGCATAAGGGCTCGGCATACTGCCCTGCGTCAGGTGTGCCAGGTCGACCTCGGTGACCAGAACATTGAACCAGAAACCGAGCACCACCAGTACCAGGCCCTGGTAGTAGAGGCGCCAGTCATCACGACCCGATCGCCAGACAGGAAAAAATACGGCAAGCAGCAGGACAAGCACGATCACTTTTGGCTGCAGCCAGTCGATACTCGGCGCAGGCATTGCAGTAAATAACGACTGATCAAATGCCAGCTGACTGGCTTCGCTGGCTGTCCTGTTAAGTGTCTCGATAACAGCACGACTGGACGTGGTTGCACCACTCAGGCCATCGATATCATCCAGTGATAACGGCTTGTCAGCGAGGCTGATGCCTTTCAGTGTATCAAGCCACTGGTCGATACCATTGATGTATGAAGATGTTTCATTGGACTCGATGTAGTCGACGCCACGAATCACCGAATTGCGGTCGAGCGATAACAGCAGGTTGATCGGTCCGGCATAGCCACGTATTTCGTGGCTTATTGCCATACTGGAGAGCGATACGGTATCGGGCATTTTCCCTTCATCAACTTTCTTATCGTAGCCGAGGTAATACGGCAGCGGCTTTTCCCTGAATATGAATTCCTTCGATTGACTGACGGCAGTCAAGCTGGCCTGGTCAAAGGATACCGTCGGCTGCCTGACCTGCTGCGGCAGTATCAGCATGATGATAAACCAGGACAAAACGAGCCAAAGCAGTGCCCATGACAGGGTCGACCATGGGAAGGCCTGGTAGCCGCGATTGCGCAGCCAGCCAATCTGCACCAGGGGGGTCGACGAATACAGTAATGGCAGCAGGCCGAAAAAGGCCATCAGAGCCAACGTGTAGCACGTCATCGAAACACCGAGGATCGGCACCAGCAAGGCACCGGTAATAAAACCACCAAACGCACCGCCCAGGTTATCTGCAGCGGCGGTCAGGCCACTGGTGTGCAGAACGTTACCGGTATCCGCCTCGGTCAGTGACACCGCGAGGGGAAATCCGGTACCGGTGAGCAGCCCGATCAGCACCGTCAGAGACAGGTATAGCGGCTGCTGGACATCCAGCCCCATATCACCCATGTAATGGTACAGACTCGGCAGCACTGCCAGCATCACGCTGGTCGATACCATCACTGCGATCAACGCATAGGCAGATTGCCCGCTGCGCACCAGCAGCTGGCCAATGAAGCCGGCACCAAGGGCCAGGCCGGCCATGAAAAGACTGTTCAGCAATGCAATGCGCGAGAACACGAAACCGACATGTGCCTGGTAGCTATACAGCAGGGTCAGCTGTGCGGCCATCGCAATCATGCCTAGCACGACCAGCACCAGGCTGGCGGACTGTCGCGTGAAGCGGGCAACATTCAATGGCTGCATGCTGAAACGCAGCAGCGTCAGGGCGACCAGAACCAGCAGCGGCACGAGGTAGGGTGCTGTGCCCATACGCTTGAGTTTCTGCAGCCATTCGACAAACTGCGACGAGCTGAAGGTACCCCAGAGGATCATATTATAGTAATAGGTGACCGGCCTGGCATCGGTGTTGATCTCTGCTTCCTCCTCGTGCAGCTGTCGGCGTACAAATTCGATGCGGTCCTGTGGCAACATGGAATGAAACGAGGCAGCTGGGAAGCGGCGCTGATCGAGCGGTGTCATCTGGTAACGCCAGCGCAGCAGCCGCGCATCTTCGGACACCTGGTTGGCCTGGTTGGACGCACAGTAGGTGTGCGTATCACCCGGCATAATGGCGACATAGTCAAATGAACGCTCCAGTGTTGCCAGTACCGAGCCGCTGTAACTGCTGATGCTCCTGCCGAGGTAATTGGAGGCGCTACTGACCTCGGTACAGATCACACCCGAGTCCGGCATCAGCTCACGTAGCCGCTGGTAGAACTCATGCGTGAAATAGCGGTTCTCCTGTGCACTCGACGGGTCGGCAATTAGCACCAGCACAAGATCATAGTTTTCATCATGGACCTGGTTGGCAAAGTGACGACCGTCCTGGTATTTGATCTCGAGTCTGTCATCTGACAGTGCCTTGCGTGTACGGTCGGGCAACCACGGCACGGTGTGTTCGAATGCAAGCCGATCCTGCTCGACAACCGTGATGCCCTGTAACGGGTAACGCAGCAATTCCGCCAACAGGTCACTGGCAGTGCCACCAAACATCAGGATGCGCTTCGGCCAGTTGCCCTGGGTGAAAAAATAGGCCGCCAGTTTCTCGGCATCTTCGCTGTTCGGGAAGCTAATCCCTATACGCCCGTTATTGACGACGGAAACCTGATCACCGAGGCGGGCGATGGCGACATGGCCATAGCGTGTTTCCACCGTATCGAGCAGGTCAAGCCCGGGCTGCAGTGTCTGGAAACGCACTGTTTCCATCAACCTTGAAAATTTTGCATCTAGCGGTGAAAACAGGAACACCAGCGCAAACAGCAGGTACAGCCAGCCGGCGATATTCAGCAACCTCGCTGCTACGCGCGTCGCATGCTGCCGCAGCCCGCCAAGCAACAGCGCGGTGATCGCGATACTGACCATAACGACAGCCCAGCTGATCCAGACGCCTGCCAGTTCAATCAGCAGGAATGTGAAAGCGAAGCCGCCAAGCAGCGCGCCGAGAGCATCGAAGATGTACAAGCTTGATATACCTTGTACGGCCTGTTGCGATTTATCGGCGCTAGCAGGCTCAGCATGTCGTGACATCAGCTCCAGGTTCAAGGCCTTGCAGGCTAACGGGAACGCGATGCCAATGACCAGTGCAGCGGGAAGATTGATCAGTGTCACTGCTATAAACAGGTCACCGAAAGCAATAAACTGGGTCGATGAGATATCGAAAAAATGCCGCACGATACGGGTTGTAATGATCTGTAGGCCGAGCAACAGGGGCAGCGACAACAGCAGGCCACGCAGCCATGGCAGTGGTGATGAAATCCGCTCTCGTAATGGTATCGCCAGCGCAGATCCCACCGCGATCCACAACAACCAGCTGCCGAAAAACACACCGAGGCTGATCTCGTTACCATAAAAAACCACCAGACCCTCACGGATCAACAACGCCTGGGTAATCTGCGAGAAGGCACCATAAACGATGAGCGACAGGTAAAGGACGCGGTACATGCTTACATTCTATATTTATTGTAAAGCAATGCTATAAATTTCATTTTTCCTTTATGCCACTGTTACCATGCTATGGAGATCATATGCTCAACGATTGCCGCAGCTGGTGATCATTACTGTATATCGTGTATCGTGCCGATGAGACCCTGTACCACTCGTGCCAGCTTTTGGATGTTTACCTTGTCGAGCGTGTCGCTGCTGCTGTGGTAGTGCGGGAACCGAAAGTTAGCCGTGTCGGTAACCATCATTCCAGGGATGCCACGCAGAACATACGTTTCGTGGTCACTTCGAAGAACATCGGGGACCAGGCTGGCGGGGAGTGTCGCACCTTGCGATGCGATTTCTGCATGTTGTCGAAAGCGGCCGCCGAAATCACGGACCAATTCTCGTGAGGTCGAATCGGAGACGAATGCAACGAAGTTTCCCTGGCTGGGATAATATAAATCCAGCGGAGCTGGATACTTCTGACTTCCCTCTTCGTCGCTGTAATAACCCATCGTCTCCAACGAGACCATAGCGAAAGGTATTCTGTTTCGCTCGAGCAGATGGTCGAGAAAGACGCTGCTGCCTGATTCTCCTTCGACGCCTCCAATAGGAAGTTCTTCGGCACTCAACGCGACCAGAATGACTGTCACCTGGGGTTGTGCGCTTGATAACGCACGCGCAAGTTCCAGCAGCGCGGCAACGCCGCTGCCGTTGTCGTTGGCACCGGGACTGTTTGCGACGGTATCGAAGTGTGCGCCGACGACGAGCAGTCGTTCGGGATTGACTGTGCCGGGGATCTCGACCCAGATATTGTTGAGCGCAGCATCACCAAGTTCGTTTGGGTACGCTGGAAGCTGCTCATGCAGCCCGCTCCCGTAGTGCCTTCGAAGACGCTCTGTCGTCTGCTGTATCAGTTTAGCCTCGACGGAGTAGTGCTGGACCTGCGGGTCGAGACCGAACGAGGAGAGCTGCTCTGTGATGTACTTCTCTGCGGCACGCATCCCCTCTGGCTTATAGAGACTGCGTTCGCCAATTTCGCCTGCCAGGACCTGGATGTGGACTTCGAGTTCGTGTTCGAGTTGATGCAGGTCCTGCGTTGGCCTTCCCGGGAAGGACTCACCCGGTAGCCAGCGTACCTGTCTCGTCACGTAGTAGTGGCCCGCAGCCGCCGCAACGAGTACGAGAAGCAGAACAGTGAAGCCGATTCGCTTGAACCACCGAAGCCGCCGTGGAGTTTCACCATTTGTATGTTTCATGCAACTGATCCTTGTCAAAACCACAGCACCCGTTGGGAGTTGCTTTACTTTTGTGGACTCACCGGTGCTGTGATTTCACAGCGAAATAACGGATCTGAAATCAACAGATCAACTGTTATTCAGTATATATCGATCGTCTTAATGACTGGAAATATAGACTATGTAGGCCGCTAACAGCTAATAGCGGACGTACAGTATCTATTATTTACTCGACAAATACTCCGCATTATGTTAAATTGATTAAAGCTTGAAAGTACTATCTCTTATGTATAACCATTTCGATGTCACGTCTTTAGTTTCTCGTCCTGTTCTTCATATTTAATAGCATCACCTTCCAGCACAACCGCCTCAGGGTTATTGATAGCCCGGGCTTAATTTACATTTAATTTAATTAATAGGATATAAACTATGTCTACTTCAAATGGCACCGTAAAATGGTTCAACGAATCTAAAGGTTTTGGCTTTATCGAGCAGGAATCTGGTCCAGACGTTTTTGCACACTACAGCGCGATCGCTAGCTCAGGGTTTAAAACTCTGAACGAAGGTCAAAAAGTTGAATTCACTGTTACCCAGGGCCCTAAAGGTCCCCAGGCAGAGAATATTGTAGCGCTCTAATTGCAGATTGCTATGGGGTCTGGCTTGAATACAAGTCAGGCCAGCCACTCATCGTCATTGCGGTGAGTGCTAAAAAGGCAAGGTCTTAAGATCTTGCCTTTTTTTATCGGCAATGCGCCACGCGTCTTTTATCCAGATAAGGTATACTTGTGTGCTGACTGCAGGTGCATACTTGTCTGCACCTCCTTCACAGCATGGCAATGCTTCCCCCACTAATAATGAGACCTGCAAAAGGTTCGTGGCATAGCCACCAGTCACAAAAAGTCCTGCCAGGAAAATGTCGAAGCGGGACTTGCGCACGACAAAGATGAATAGAGAGGCATATTAATCATGCAAGACGATCCGATTAAAAATGAGTACCAGGTAACAACTGTTGAAAAGACCACTGCCCCGGAAGGCATGTTGGGTGACAACTGGTATCGCTATGTGATTCAGAGAGGCAAGCAAGTTATCGATTGCAAAAAAAACGGCACTCGCAAGGCTGTAACAGAACACGCAGAAAGTGTGGCCGAACTGATCAACTCACGACACCTTAGAGGTGGACGGAAGTAGGACTCATCAACTGAACTATGGTGTCTGTGGCTATTGTTCAGGTGTAGACACTATAGGTCTGTTTGTACATGACAGGCAGGGATAAAAAGCCGGGATCTGAGCCCGGCTTAATAATTTTTACTAGACACAGCCCGTTGGTTTCGGCAGGCCACCATACTTGGTAATCGGCTTCATTGGCCCGGTCATCCACATTTTGAACATTTCCTTCTGATCTGCCCCGATATACTTGGAAAACTTGCGGATCGGAGGGACAACCGCATGGTCTTCATAGTATTCCCTTGCTTTCAGTATCTGCTCCCACTTGACATCATCGAGTTCCACGCCATCAAGTTCTGCCATGGCACGACCTATTTCAGGCGTCCAGGTACTCATATCGACCAGGTAGCCATCACCATCGCGTTCTGGAATTTCCATTTGTATTGCTCCAAAATTACTTATGCCTGTTTACTAATATGGCCATGCATTAGAAGAATTCAAGATATATAGTCTTATTTAGGGGGACAGACCACGATTATTGTGCCCTGATATTCACTACTGATTAAATCATCATTAGCTGCAATGATAGATATAATTATATCTATAGAAAGGGACAGGAAAGGTGACTGATGAGTAAAACCCTACAAACTGCCGTGGCACGCCAGCGCATGCTGCTGAGCAGCCGGCTATCCGGACCGATGCATCGTCTGGCCATGGATTGCGCTGCCGTATGGCCGCAGCGCACAGACCTGGAAAGCGTGTTGGATAAAGGACTTGAGCTGCTGCCCTATTGCAAGTATCTGTTCATCCTTGATGACAAGGCCAGGCAGATTACTGCCAACCTTTCCCATCAAGGCCCGCTAGCGGAGAACTTCGGCCGCGATCGCAGTGGGCGTCCTTACCTGGCTGATGCGATCGCCGGCGAGAAGTTCTCGCTGTCGAATGCCTATATCAGCCGCAATGCACGGCGCCCTACGCTAACTGCCGTACAACATATACTTGATGACAATGATCACCTGCTCGGTTATCTGGGCGTCGACTTCGACCTGCGCGAGCTGCCGCTCACCCGAGAGGTATATAGCCAGTCAGAACAGTGGCTGCAGATCAAGGGCGACCCGGCCATTCGTAGCGGTCTGTTCATGCAGCAGCGCATCAGCAGCGCCATGGATGAACGCATCGACGAAGTCCTCGACCTGATCATAGAACTGGTTGAAGTACACGGCGTGTTCCACGCCAAGCTGCACTTCTCCAGCTCGCGCGCTACGCTGTGGCTGCTGGACGACCCGCTTCGCTATCGCATCCTCGATATTGAAGACCTGGTCGATCCTGACATCTGCCTCGCCTGGACACTGCACGAATACCCCAGCGATGCCGAGATTCCGATGGAACGCATCAAGGATGTTTTTCAAACACTGCGTGACCTGCGCTTCATGGATGAAACGATTTACCTGCGAGCCGGTTCGCTGAACATCTTCAACGGCATGGTCGGTTTGAACTTTTCCTGCGACGGCTCCCATTACATGCACTGGAAAGAATTCCTCGATAAGAATATTGGCTTCTGGTTGGGGACTAGCAACACGCAACCAGGCATCGATGATACGGCTTGAATCAGGCTTGCCAATAAACCATCTGCATCGGTAAACCAACGAGGTCGCGTTCTGGCTTTTTCGGGACAGTCAGGTATTTTCCATAACCAAATTTTGCCGTTACCGCACAGACCATCGCATCGATGATGTCATCATGTGCCACTTGCCTGCGTAGATACTCCGAAGATGCCTGCCCGAAGAGCAAATGGCATTCAGAAAAATACCTCTGCAGTACAGCCAGCCTTTCGTGCCTGCCCTGTTGTCTCTTCTTATTGAAATGCATCGGGTTTTCGTTATTCAGTGCCCAGAAACAGAGTTCAGGATGGCATTCGCGCAATACACCCTGCAACTCAGTATGCGATCTCAGCAGTTGATCAATCTGGCGAATTTTCGGCACAATATTCCAGGCCTGCTTGCTCAAACCTCGCCGGGTGGATTGCCGGTTAATTGCAAGCGCTTCCTGGTAATTGCCAGCAGCAAGCACCTGCCTCGCCGGTGCAGGAAATACACTCGAAGCACGCTTTGCGCCAAGCAGCTTTCTGGCGGCCTTATCGCACAGTCGTTCATCGGGTCCTGTACTGAGCAGGCCGATGGGTATATCGATCAAAACACTGCTTGCACTGCCAATAAGCTCTACCGCTGAAATCGCATCAGGAAATAGACAATAAGACCACTGATCACTGTTATCCAGAATGACACAGAACCAGCCGGCCTTGCAGCCGTCGATGCCTATGAAACGAGTCTTTGCCATTGTCTTATTCTATAAAAGATTTTGTAAATAAGCGGACATGAGCTTTCGAATATTTTCTGAATACTAATTCAGTTTGTTGATCGTTTGTTGACTGATGCTATATGATTTAGCTTTACACTCGAAGCACGCGCACACTAGATGATCGAAGGGGCGCTACTAAAAGACATCAAGGCCGACAACACAGCATTTAAAATAACGCCTCCGGCACATACTACTTGTGAATATTCGATCAGTCATTATTGCCCTTTTATACACCAGCTATTTAATAGCTGTCGGAGCATCAAACATAGTGTTAGCAAATGATTTAATTATCGATGACAGGCGCAGTGGCAACATGACGTCAACGTTGGGGACCCAATGGCGACTGGTTACCGATACGGTAATGGGCGGACTATCCACCGGTAATCTCACAGTAGATAACTACAAAGGTAAAGACTGCCTGCATATGCGCGGCAATGTCAGCACCGAAAACAACGGCGGTTTTGTGCAAATGGCGTTGTCATTGTCCGAACAGGATAATTTCGATGCTTCCGACTTCGACGGTCTTGAATTCGAAGTCTCTGGCAATAACGAACTTTATAACATTCATTTACGTACCGCCGGCCTCTGGTTTCCGTGGCAGTCCTTTCGCGCCAGCTTCAGTGCGACGCCTGACTGGCAGTCGGTACGAATCCCATTTGCGGAGTTTGAAGCCTATAAAACCACGCAAGATTTTCGCCAGGACAAGCTCAGGCGAATTGGACTGCTAGGTATCGGTCGCGATTTCCAGGCAGATTTATGCCTGTCGTCAATCAGGTTTTACGCAAACTGAGCCATGCAGCCGATATCAACAGCGCTGATAATCGGTGCCGGTGGCGGCCTTGGTACGGCACTGTGCAAACAATGGCAGCAGGATGATAACGTGGATTCTGTTATCGCCATCAGCAGCCGGGCCATCGATCATGATAATAAAAACGAATTATCAGGCATTAAATATATAACATGTGATTACAGCGAAACAGCTATCGCCGAAACCTGTGAACAAATAAAAACAATGACTGACTCGATAACCCGGGTATGTATTTGCAACGGCATATTGCATAGCGAAAATGTCTGGCCGGAAAAACGCATCGAAGATGTCAATCTGAATGCATTGCAGGAAGTGTTCAGTGTCAATAGCTTCATTCCCTTGCTCTGGTTAAAGGCGCTGTTTCCATTAATCAAAGGCGATGCTGATTGCATTATTGCTGTCTTTAGCGCGAGAGTGGGTAGTATCGGAGATAACCGCAGCGGTGGCTGGTACAGTTACCGTGCCTCCAAGGCAGCACTCAACATGCTTTTAAAAACAGCCGCGATAGAACTCGCGAGACGGGCCAGCAACGTCAAACTCATCGCCTTTCAACCCGGTACCACTGATACCCCTCTATCAAAACCTTTCCAGGCTGCAGTGAAAGCTGGAAATCTATTCACGACGGAATTCGTTGCACAACGTCTGGTGGATATAATGAACAATCAAAAACTGGATGGCGAACTATCGTTCATCGACTGGGAGAATAAAACCATTGCCTGGTAACGAAAGCACGGCAAAAGTACTCGGCTACGCCGGGCTGATACCGTTCGTGGTATTTAGTATCGGCTGCTGGATACCACTGCCACTGATCACCAATGCCGCACAAATACTGATAGCCTATGCCGCCGTAATCCTGTCATTTATGGGTGCAGTGCACTGGGGCGTGGCCATGTCGAGCACGGATCAACAACGCGGTAAAGTTTTTATCGCCAGTGTCATCCCGGCATTGATTGCCTGGCCTGCCTTGCTGTTAAGCCAGCCACTGGCCATGAGCGTGCTGCTATTCGGTTTTATTGGACTCTATGCGTATGATCGGTCGGTTGAAAAATCGCAGGCATTACCAGACTGGTATATACCATTGCGAACGAGGCTGACGTTTACCGTTGCACTTTGTTTAGCGGCTGCACTTCTAGCAGTGACAATGCGTTGAGGTATCGAGAGCATAAACACAAGTACCGCAACCTTGTTAAAAATTTTGTATTTTAAAAAAGTGACGGTAGATATTTGATTTTACTGCTCCTCATCCTGTCAAACATTTCTAAGCGGAGCGCAGGTCGATATTCTTCAGTGGAATCTGACGGATACGTTTGCCAGTGGCAGCAAAAATCGCATTCAGCACTGCCGGCGCCGCCACAGCAATGGTCGGCTCACCAATACCGCCCCAGAATCCACCCGACGGCATGACAATGGTCTCGACCTCGGGCATCTCCTTGATCAGCATCGACGGATAATCATGAAAATTGGTTTGCTCAACAGCACCGCCCTTGATCGTGCATTCGCCATAGAGCAATGCCGACAGGCCATAGACAAAGGAACCTGACACCTGGGCCTCGATCTGCTGCGGATTGACAGCGTAGCCGGGATCGGTTGCGGCGACGATACGATGAATTTTCAATTTGCCGTTACTGTCCACCGAGACCTCGGCGCAGGCCGCAACATAACTGCCGAAGGTCTTGACCACTGCCAGACCACGATGCACACCCCCGGCGGCGGGTTTACCCCATCCGGCCTTCTCTGCCACCGCATTGAGGACCGCCAGACTCTTGGGGTGGCTGGACATCAGTGCGCGACGAAATTCCAGCGGGTCCCTGCCAGCCGCATGGGCCAGTTCATCAACGAAGCACTCCAGGTATATCGCATTCTGATTTATGTTGACCCCGCGCCAGAATCCCGGCGGCACCGGCGGATTGCGCATGGCATGTTCCACCAGCAGGTTCGGCACACTGTAACTGATAGCGTGATCGCCATCAGCACGAAAGCCCTGAAAGATAGCCATATCGACACCATTTTTCATCGACTTCGGTCTGACCGAGGCCAGAATAGACTGTCCCGAGATGCGCACGTGCAGACTCGAAAGGTTGCCCTTTTCGTCCAGCCCACCGACCAGCTTGCACTTGGTGATCGGGTGGTAGTGCCCGTGGGCCATATCTTCTTCACGGCTCCACAACAACTTGACCGGTATGCCAGGCATTTGCTTCGCAATAGCTACGGCCTGTTTGACGAAGTCGTGAAAGGAACCACGTCGTCCAAAGCCGCCACCGAGGTGGATCTTGTAAACCTCGCATTTCTCGACGGGCAAGCCGGCGGCCTCTGCTGCAGCGTCCAATGCAGCTGCACCATTCTGTGTCGGACACCAGACCTCGCAGCGCTGCTCGGTCCAGCGCGCAGTAGCATTCATTGGCTCCATCGTGGCATGGTTCTGAAAGGGGTAACGATAGGTTGCCTCGACGGTTTTCATCGCAGCTGGCAATGACTTTTTGACATCCCCGTTCTCGTTACCGACGAATACCCGGTCACTGGAAGTCAAGCCTTCATCGAGCATCTGCTCAATCGATGCAGTGGACACTGTCGCGTTCTCTCCCTCGTCCCAGCTAATCGGCAAGGCATCCAGTGCCGTCTTTGCCTGCCACCAGGTCTCGGCCACTACGGCGACTGCATTATCTTCCACCGCAACCACCGTGCGCACACCGGGCAACTTGCTGACCTTTGCCGCATCAAAGGATTTAAGTTTGCCACCGAACACCGGGCACGCCTTGATGGCCGCATTCAACATACCGGGCAGGCTAAGGTCCGCGCCGAAGACTTGCTTGCCGTTCAGTTTGTCATCGGTATCCAGGCGCTTGACTGGCTTACCGATGAGCTTCCAGTCCTTTGGGTCCTTCAGTGTGACTTCGTCAGGCGGGATCGATTCAGCCGCTGCCGCGGCGACCTTGCCATAGGTAGTCTTGCGTCCGCTGGGCACGTGAGTGATCACGCTGCTGGCAGCACGACACTCCGACATCGGCACTCCCCATTGTTCGGCCGCGGCCTCAACCAACAGGTAACGGGCAACTGCCCCACCCTTGCGCACATACGAGTGACTGTCGCGAATGCCCCTGCTACCGCCGGTGGAAAAACTACGCCAAACCCTGTCGCGGGCGAGATTTTGACCCGGTGTCGGATATTCTGTTGTAACCTTTGACCAGTCACACTCCAATTCCTCGGCCACCATTTGTGCCAGCCCGGTCAGCGTACCCTGACCCATTTCGGAACGCGCTATACGAATGATGACCGTGTCATCAGGCTCGATGACCACCCAGGCATTGACCTCCGGCACCTCGGTGGCGCTTTCTTCCGCAGCCCCCTGCTGAACCGTTTTTCCGAAAGCGGCATTTGGCAGGTAAAGTCCAAGCGTAAAACCGGCCCCAAGCTGGCTGCTGCTAATGAGGAATTCGCGGCGAGAAACATTGATGCGATTTTTTTTCATCATGACCTCCCGCGCTTACTGATGTCAGCAGCAAGATGAATTCCCTGTCGCACCCGCTTAAAGGTTCCACAACGGCAAATATTTGTCACCCCGGCATCGATGTCTTCATCAGTCGGGTTGGGCTTGTTATTCAAAAGCACGGCAGCTGTCATGATCATCCCCGGCTGGCAGTAGCCGCACTGCGGCACATCCAGTTCTTTCCATGCCTGTTGCAGCGGGTGACTGTTATCGGTGGACAAGCCCTCAATGGTGGTGATCGCCTGCGATGAATCCAGCGACGAAACCGGCACGACACAGGAGCGCACGGCTTCGCCATTGATGTGCACGGTGCAGGCACCGCATATACCAATACCACAACTATATTTAGTGCCTGTCATGCCAAGTTGTTCGCGCAGCACCCACAGCAGGGGGGTCGAGTCATCGGCGTCGATGTCGACAATTTTGCCATTTATTTTCAGCTTTGCCATATGCAGACCTCGATGATCAGAGTAGAGACTAAGATGTAATAAAATATGCTATTGACGATCTTTTGTTACCAACGTTTACTTTTATGTGTACTGGGCATTCGTGTGCTTATGCCATTTTAGCCAGACACAAACAATATACCATCTTCGATATTTTCTTCCACATGATACTGCAACACAAAGAAGGCCAAATGCTCTGGTGACGCGGTGATCCGCTGAGCAAGACGAGTAAACGATTGTTACCACGCCTGCATTATATGCAGTTGAAGATCCGGGACTACCATCGCCGGCAATCATGCCATCTCACACTTCTTGTAAGGTGTTATAAAACGAGGTTTCAAGTACTCTGATGCTTAATCTCATGGCAGGAACTGGCCGCAAAACTGAAACAAGCTTACGGTCCAAAAAAATAATCAGCACAGGGTTTACTTGATGAAGTACCGATATGACGTTATGCAACACTTTACAAGCTTTACGCTGTTGGTAATCCTGTTAACTGCTAGTACACAGGCAAACTCTGACTCGTTGTTTAATGCGGATCAACGTATTGATATTGAATATATATCGCCGCTGGATAGTACGAAACGAAAACAGCTGCAGCTATGGTTACAGGACGTTTCCGATGCATTGCTGACGGTTTATGGTGCATGGCCAAAAGACAGGTTCAACATCACCGTTAAACACGGTGCAGGCAGTGGCAGCCCGGTGCCCTGGGGGCAGGTTAACCGCGGCAATCCGGATAACGTGCTACTGGTTATCAATCCCGGTTCTGCCATGCAGGAGATCATCGCCGACTGGACCGTATATCACGAAGTCAGCCATTTACTTATCCCCTATAGTGGTGCTGGCGATGGCTGGCTGTCAGAAGGACTTGCCACCTATTATCAGAATATTATTCAGGCGCGTGCCGGTGTGCTGAGTGAAAGCGAGCTATGGAACAAACTGGCCTCTGGTTTTGAACGCGGACGTACAGAGAAACAGTGGTCTCAGAAAGATCTTACAGAGATCAGCGATAATATGGGCAAGTACCGCAGTTTCATGCGGGTGCACTGGAGCGGCGTACACTACTGGTTAACAGCAGATACTACACTCAGACAACAGAGCAACAATCAGGTCTCTCTCGATCACCTGCTCGAACAACTTAAAACCTGCTGCCAGCACAAATCAATGTCGGCCATAGCAATTGTGGAACAACTTGACCAGCTGGCCGGGACGAATCTATTCAAGCCATTGTTTCTTGAGTACAGAGCCAGCCATGCCATGCCGGACTATCAACCCATATTGAGCAGGCTTGGTGTAATCTTTCAACCACAGGCCAACAAGTCCGATGTCCTGCTGACGACCAGTGCCCCCGCGGCCGAGATCAGAACCAGCATATACAAGGGCGATGGCCGGTAACACTATCACTATTTATAGCGCCGCCTGCTTACTGCTGTTTACCAATGCAGCTGCCACACAAACAACACCGATTACACAGCAGCTCGCGCGCGTTAAACAACAAACAGGCATCGGGGCTGTTGCCTACGCACTGGTTGAGGACAGCAAGATTGTAGCCACAGGTGGCATCGGCAGCTACGGCGAGGATAACGAGCGCCCCGTGACCGAGAACAGCCTGTTCAGAATAGGCTCTATCACCAAGACATTTACTTCACTGGCGGTAATGCGCCTGCTCGAGCAGGGTAAAATACAGCTTGATGTGCCGATAAAATCACTTGCCCCTGACCTGCCACTGCACAATCCGTGGCCTGCTATACCTGTAACACTGGCGATGTTGCTGGAGCATACGGCAGGTTTACAGGACCTGACACGGGAGGAATTCGATTATCCGCAGCCGCTGAGCCTGCAGGCCGCTCTAGACCTGGAATCTGAAACGAGAAAATTGCAGTGGCCGCCTGGCTATCACTTTGTCTACTCAAACCTCGGTGCCGGTTATGTCGGCCGCGTTATTGAAATCGTCACCGGTGAAGATTATGACGACTGGTTTGAACGTGAAATTCTCGACACATTAGGCATGCAGGACTCCCAGTTGCACTGGTCAAAAGAACTGGAACAAAACCTGGTCACCGGCTATGACGCGGATCTGAAAACGAAAATACCCTACTGGCACACATTGTTTCGCCCGTTTGGCGGACTTAATACAAGCGCAAACGACATGGCGAAGTTTTTATTGCTGTTTACGGCTGCGCCGGACGCGAAAAAAGGTATTGTCAGTGCACTCTCAATCAATAGAATGGAAACACCCAGCACTTCACTGGCCGCAAAGGCTGGCCTGAAGACAGGCTATGGGCTGGGTATTCGTAACTCTTATTACGACGGCCACAAACTTTATGGGCACGGCGGCGATGGCGATGGCTACCTGGCGAAATTTGCCTATAGCAAGGACAGTCAGCGCGCCTACTTCGTTGTGATCAATGCGTTCAGGCATGACCTGCTGGAAGATTTCACCGTAGCGCTGGATAACTGGCTGATCGAGCAACTGCCCGCGAACGAAGAAACCAGCCTGCCAACTGTAGATAAGCCATTATACGCAAAACAACTGCTCACCCTGGTGGGAGAATACCGTGAAGTCGCCCAACGATTTCCATTTCAGAACAAGGCACCGGCTGATATATTACATATCAACAATACCGGCAATGATCTATTCCGCTGCATTTCAACTACAACAACAGAAAAATGTATAAAAATCTTGCCCGTCACAGAGTCCCTGTTTCGGATTGAAGGAGAGACGCACGGATCCATGGCATTCGTGAAAGCCTCGAACGGTGATCTATACCTGCAAACCGGCTTCAGCAGTTACCAGAAAACAGGCACCCACTAAGCGCGCAACCGATGGTAGAGAGTAATTGATTCATTATTCGTCTTCTGGCAGACCCTGCCCCAACATCTCCTTTCCAGCTTCGAACGCTGTTTGGCTGCCTGACTACGACACAGGTTGTCTGCCGATGCTGTCGCTCAGCATTAGCACAAACCTGCTCACTGTTATATATCGAGTTTTTTGCTGGGCTCTGTTGTTAGATAAAAATCATTATACTCAATCACTATCATTGGTAACTCTTAGAACCCGGTTATTGCTATGGCTGAACATCACAGTGTAATCATCGTTGGCGCTGGACTCAGTGGTTTATATTGCGCCTGGCAGCTACAGCAAAGACAGCAGGATGTCATTATCCTGGATTCACGTGACCGGACAGGTGGGCGGATACTTTGTGCCGACTATAACAATACATGCCGATTCGACATGGGACCAGCCTGGATATGGCCTCATCTTCAACCCCGTTTACAACAGCTAATTTCTCAACTTAAGTTAAATGTATTTAAACAATTTACAGCAGGTGATCTATTGTATGAAAAAAGTCCGTCTGCAATCGAACGCTACAGTGACCAATCCTCGCATGGCTACTCATATCGCATAGCGGGTGGCTGTCAGAGCCTGATTGATGCCCTGCAGTCGACCATCGACACTCCATGCATACAGCTGAATACCCATGTGCAATCCATCAATCAAAAAGGCCTCAGCATCGATGCACAGCATGACGGAAAAAAAGTCACCTACAGCGCAGATAAAATCATTCTTGCTCTGCCGCCGCGCATAACGCAACAGAACATAACCATCGAGCCCGGGCTTTCGAAACACATCATTGAAACATGGCGTGCTATCCCCACCTGGATGTCGGGTCACAGTAAAATGGTGTTTATTTATGCAGAGCCTTTCTGGCGCGATCAAAATTTATCAGGTGAGGTTTTTAGTCATCATGGCCCGTTGGCAGAAATTTATGATGGCTCTCCCGCTGATGAAAAATATTACGCCCTCACCTCTTTCGTCGGCTTGAGTGCACAACAGCGTCAACAGATGAAACGTGACCAGCTTGTCGCAGCTTGCATGGCGCAACTGAAACGACTGTTTGGTGATGAGAGCCAACGCATTTTAGATATCAAAATAAAAGACTGGAGTCAGGACAAAAACACCGCCACAGCTATTGATTTAACATCACCAGCGCAGCACCCACACTATGCTGACGATATGCCACGAGGTTTTTGGGACAATAAGCTGATACTAGCGGGCAGCGAAGTCGCCCGTGAACACGGAGGCTACCTTGAAGGCGCTCTGGAAAGTGCAGATGAAGCCCTTTCACTCTGTTAAAAGCATTGCAGCCCGAAACCCGGATCCATGATCCTTAAAACTAAAAACTTAAAACCTGATACTTAACCACTCACCCTTTCTGGCCAACGATTGTAATACTGGTCGCCCCAAAACCCTCGGCCACCTTGCGGGTAGATTCACTTGCACTGCCGGAGAAATAATCCAGCTGGTCGATGCGCCTGATATCCTGAAACCCGACCTCAGCAAAGCTGTCGATGTAATCGCTTTCTTCCATCGCCCCAACAATGCACTCTGCCAAGAGCTAGGGTGCGGCTAGCATTTATAAAAAAGGGACATGTTATAAAAGGGAACTGGCAACAATTTTAGATGATTTTAAATTGTGGTCTGTCCCCGATTATGTCCGATTATGTTTCGATTATGAAGATCAATTGAGCGCGATGATTCTTTATTCGTCCTCCGGGACACCCTGCCACAACATCTCATATCCAACTTCGAACGTAGAATCGCAAAAACTGGCAAGATGAGAAAAATGTTGCTTGAACAATGCATCGGCATGAGACTTTTCATGTTGTTCAAAAGAGTTCCAGTAAGTCACGATAACCAGGTCACCCATGTTCTGCTGAACACGCTTGTCTTCGGCATCTGGCATTACCGAACCTTGCTCTGAAATAAATCCGGCATTCTTATATACCTGCCCGCCGATAAAGCCGCCGTTATCATCGCCATAATTATTCTTGACGACATTGCACATCTCACCCAGCGCAAGCTCAACATCACTGACGGTGACGCCGTCTTTCAGATCGACAACATTGAACAGCATGACGCAGCCAAACGGAATACTTATTGGATTAAACATTTCATTCTCCTGTTAGTAAAAGGGTTTGTAGTAATTAAATTCAGGTACTCTTCTTTTTGTGCTATTGCTATAGATCGTCCTCTTTCCCGCACCCTGAACCATTACTGTTTGCCAGTGGTCATTTTGACCAGGGTTCGGTCCTTGTATACATAATGATGGTACATCGCCGCGGCAGCATGGCCGACAATCAGGATCCAGACCAGCCAGGCGCCCATGATGTCCTTGTGGAAGAAATCGATGGGTGCCTCAAATTGCTTGAAGGTCATACCGAGGTAACCGGCAACGACGGTTTGAAATAGCCAGGTGTCTTCAAACTTTGGAATCTGGAACAGGTAGAAAAACTCGGTCGCAACACCGGTGCCGATATAACCGGTTAAGGGCATCAGTATCATGACGGCATACAGTGCGTAATGGGCGGAATGAGCAAGCAGCTGCTGCCAGCGCGGGCCGGGTTCCAGTTCTGGTTGTACATTCATATTGCGCCAGATGATGCGCAGGATGACGATGACAGCGATGCTGATGCCGGCCGACAGGTGCAGCTGCAGGGCAACCAGGTTTTCCGGTGTCTGTTTCTCGGTGAACCAGTGCCGGTAATATACGGCGCAGTAGGACAGCAGGAACAACATGGCCGTGCCCCAGTGCAGCCACCTGGCAATACGCCCATAGTTCTCCCTGGTATTAAAGTTAGTCACCGTCGTCACTGCAAACGTGGGCATCGCCTGTCATAGTTATTGGTTCTTGTTTCTATCATGATATTTAATACGCCTAGCGCCTGAACAGATTGATAATTAACGTCAGCGCAATGCTGATGATAAGCATCGATGAAATGGGGATAAAGATTTTACCATTTGCTGTTTCAATTCGAAGATCGCCGGGCAGTTTGCCGAACCAGCCAAACAGCCACGGGGCATATTGCAGCAAGACTCCAACAGTCAGGATCGTTACACCTGCTATCATCAACCATTTGGCCATCTCTCATTCGCTTCCTTGATTTATTCCACTGTCTTAAAAACCACACCATCCCAGTTTTCTTTACAGGCTTCACTGTATCGTTTCAATGATACGCTAGTTGTACGCCGAAAAATCATCCCGAATTGCAGGTGAATTCTGACCTGTGAAACCACAGTGGGGTCGCCGCGCCGTTTCCGTTACTATAAAACAACATCGTGTAATGAACACAATGCTATTTAGTCACCGACAACCTGGGAAACATGCTGCAACTGACCGACCTCTATAAAAGCTTCCACCAGCCTGATGGCGACATCAAGGTGCTCGATGGTGTGAATTTCACCCTCGACGAGGGTCGTTCCGCGGCACTGCTGGGAGAAAGCGGCAGCGGCAAGAGTACCCTGCTGCATTTGATCGCCGGTCTCGACAGGCCTGACAGTGGCAGCATCCAGCTGCAACAGCGCGAGATGACGCAATTAACTGACAGCGAGTGGAATGAAGTACGCCGCAGCGAGCTCAGCCTGGTATTTCAGCAGTATCACCTGGTGCCCACCCTGTCGGTAGCCAACAATCTGCAGTTGCAGGCCCGGCTGTGCCAGCGCCTTGATGAAGAGTTTCGTGATTACCTGGTCGAGCGGCTTGGAATCACACGGTTGCTCAGGCGCCTGCCGCACCAACTTTCCGGTGGACAACAGCAGCGGGTCGCGATTGCCCGTGCCCTGTTGCACAGGCCAGGGCTGGTGCTGGCCGATGAACCCACCGGCAATCTAGATGAAGGCAGCAGTGATGCGGTGATGCAACTGCTGGTGGACCTGGTCAGTCAAGCAGGCAGCAGCCTGCTGATGGTAACGCACAGTCCAGCGATGGCCGCCCACCTGGACGCACAATGGCAGCTGCATAATGGGCAGCTGACGTTAATCGAGGAGCAGTAACCGATGGTCAGCAAGCGACTGGGCTGGACCCTGCATACGCTGCTCAGTCATTATCGCCATCATCCGTTGCAGACCCTGTTCCTGCTGACTGGCCTGATTACCGGCGTGGCGTTATGGGTCGCCGTACAGGTGATCAATACCCATGCACGCAGCAGTTACCAGCAGGCCACCCAGCTGCTGGGCGCCCAGGCCAGTCACTGGATCCGCCCGGCCGGTGATGGCGGCATTGAACTCGAGCAGTACATAGAGCTCAGGCGTGCCGGCTTTCGGCAGCTCTTTCCGGTACTGGAACAACAGCTGACCACCAGCGACCGGCAACCACTGAACCTGATTGCCACCGACCTGCTCGCCCTGCCAATGGATTCCGTTGGCGCATTCAACGTCACCGCCAACTGGTCGGAGCTGATGCAGCCGCCGTTCCAGGCATGGTACCCGCAGTCGCTTGCGGAAACGCTGGATCTCCAGCCCGGCGAGCAGCTGGCACTGGCCTCCGGCATCCGTCTACCGGCAGCCGTGATCCAGACCCAGGCACAACAAGGCCAGCGTGTATTTATGGATATTGGTGCAGCGATGACGGTGCTGGGACGCACCCGCTTCAGCTACCTGGCGGTCGGCGGACTTACGCCGGTCGAACAAGCAGCCTTGTCCAGTATCCTGCCAGCGCAATTACAGCTGGTTGCCAACCAGCAAAGCCTGGATCTTTCCGAACTCACTCAGAGCCTGCACAGCAACCTGACTGCGATGAGCCTGCTGTCCTTTGCGGTGGGCCTGTTTATCGTATTCAATGCCGTGCGCTTTTCCCTCAATGCCCGTTCGACTACCCTGGCCACATTACAGGAACTCGGTGTCAGCGTGCGTCTGCTAAGCGTTGCAATCGCAGTCGAAACGATGATACTCAGCATCATCGGTGCCGCCGCCGGTGTCACCCTTGGATACCTGCTTGGCATGCAGCTACTGCCGGCAGTTGCTAACAGCATGCAAAACCTCTATGGCGCGGTGATCGATCACCACCTGCTGCTGCAGCCACTGACCATCCTCAAGGCCTGGGGCATGACGCTGGCCGGCCTGCTGTTTGCCCTTGGCTGGCCGCTATGGCAACGTTCGCAGCGGGCACTGGCATCGCAACGCAGTATCAGCGATGACTGGCTGCAGGATGGCAAAGCACGGCGTATGCTGGCGCTTGGCGCACTGGTGTTGCTGGCACTGGCGCTGCTGCTGTATCCAAATATGGACAGTGTCGCCGAGGGATTCGCCCTGTTGGCCTTGCTGCTGTTTGCCGCTGCCTGGCTGCTGCCTGTGCTGCTGGCGGCCGCCCTGGCCGCATTGCAGTCGTTGATACCGGAACGCGCGTGGCGCTGGCGCTGGGCATTGAACGATGGCTGGACCCAGCTGCCGGTATTGCGCACCGCGCTGATGGCATTGCTGCTGGCGCTTACCGCCAACTTTGGTGTCGACACACTGGTTGGCTCTTTTCGAAGCGCACTGGAGAACTGGCTCGACCAGCGCATTGCCGCCGATATCTATGTCAATAGCGAGAAGCTGAAGGTGGACGCTGTTCTGCAGTCGCCGTTGATCATCGACCATCACCAGCGCAACGGCGTGGACCTGCGCTGGGGACTGCGCCCTGCCCAGGTCTATGGTCTCGATACCCGCGCACCCGATAGCCTGCAGCTTCCATTGGCCATGCACAATAATGCACTGGCTGCCTGGTACCGCAACGAAGCCGGAGTCGTGCTGGCCAATGAACAGGTGCACCACATGACCGGCATCGATCCCGGGGACAAGATAACGTTGACCACCGCTGCCGGGCCGCGCAAATTTACCGTGGCCGGCTTTTTCTATGATTACGGCAATCCGTTCTACCGCTTCTATCTGCCCTACGATATTGTCGCAACGCTGTGGCCGGATGCCGGCAACCGAGGACTGGCACTGTGGCTCGAGCGCTCTGCACAAGCTGGCGGCGCTGATATCAGCAGCTCGACCAGCACAGCCATCGAACAGAAACTGCTGCAGGCCGGCGCACAACCCGGTGAATGGGTTTACCGCGATGACATCCTGCAGGTATCGATCGAAATCTTTGACCGTACCTTTGCCATCACCGCGGCGATGGGCACACTAACTCTGATGGTAGCCGGCATTGCCCTGCTTGCCTCGCTGCTCGCCATCCATCAGCGACGTCTGCCCGAGTATGCCCACTGGCGGGCTATAGGCGTGCGACGCCGCGAATGGTTGTTGATCATCCTGCTGCCACTGGCAGTCTGCGTCCTGCTCACCTGGCTGCTGTCTCTGCCGCTGGGAACGCTGCTGGCATGGCTACTAATCCATGACCTGAACGTGCTTTCGTTCGGCTGGACCATGCCGATGCTGGTGCAACCGTGGCCAGCGGTGCGGCTGGCACTGCTCACTGCGGTCGTGGTGGCGACAACCCTGATCATTACCCTGCTGCAGGTACGCTACCGCCTGCCGGCAACATTGAAACAGCTCGGAGGCGACGGCTAATGCGCTGGCTGCCGCTGCTGTTATTGCTCGTTGCCGGCGCCGCTACTGCCGATGATGTCTACGATGTACTTCGCCGTGGTGACAGCGGCTATGCCGAGGTGGTGCCTGGAAAGACGCTGGTATTCCCCGCTGATCATCTTGCCCATCCTACCTACCGCATAGAATGGTGGTACCTGACTGCCAATCTGACTGATGAGCGCGGTCAAAACTGGGGGCTGCACTGGACACTGTTTCGCCAGGCACTGCATGCCGATGGCAAAACCGAAGGCTGGACCAGCAACCAGGTGTGGATGGCGCACGCGGCATTGACGACGCCGGCCGGCCATCGATACGAGGAACGCTTTGCCCGCGGCGGCATTGGCCAGGCCGGCGTAGCGCTTGAAGAAGGCCGCTTTTCTGCCTGGCTGGATGACTGGCAGTTGCAGGGCGACAGCGCGGAAATATTGCCCGGCAGCCTGCACTTCAGCGTGGATGGCACAACAGTACAGCTCGAGCTGGATATGCAGACGCCGTGGGTACTGCAGGGTGATCGCGGCTACAGCCGCAAATCGGCCCAGGGCCAGGCCAGCTACTATTACAGTCAGCCACACATCCGGGTCAGAGGCTTCATCATCGAGCCGGCGGGTGAGGAGATCACGGTTAGTGGTGACGGCTGGCTTGACCGCGAGTGGAGTTCACAACCGCTGGCCGACAATCAACCGGGCTGGGACTGGTTTTCACTGCACCTGCAGGACGGCAGTGCGCTGATGGTCTACCGCCTGCGACATGAGAACAAGCGCGATGGTGAGCGGCCGAACGAGGGCCAGCATAATCACTGGCTGAGCGGCACATGGATCACCGCCGACGGACACAGCCGCGCCCTGTCAGCCGATGAGATTGAGCTAACTGCACTTGAATACCATCGGGTCGAACGGGCCAATGACAGCGCGCTGGAACTGCCGCTTCGGTGGTCGCTGGCCCTGCCCGCTATGGGTGACGGATATCGCTGGACTATCGAGGCCATGGATCCGCACCACTGGCTGGCAACCGCCTTCCCATACTGGGAGGGACCTGTTGTTGCCGAGGGCAGCAATCCGGGCATCGGCTACCTGGAGCTGACCGGTTACCAGTAGTACTAAAATCCTCAGGCTTAGCAGACGCAGAAGTAACAGCTCTATCTACGACGCTTTTCTCCACTGCTGTTCCACACTGGCCTGTCGGTTGACCGGGACTTTCATCGTTACCAGTTCCTCGGAACTGGTTGGATTGATCGCGATGGTATTGTCGAAGTCTGCCTTGCAGGCACCCATTTTAACCGCGACAGCAAAGCCCTGCAGCATCTCGTCGGCATTATCACCGATGATATGCACGCCAACTATTTTCTCCTCGCTGCCGACGCATACCAGCTTCATTGCTGTTGCTGTTTTGTGTTCGGACAATGCGTAACGCATCGGTGAGAATTTCGTTTCATAGACCGTTACTTCGTCACCATAATGTTGTCGTGCTGCTTCTTCCGTAAGGCCGACCGTGCCGACAGCTGGATGGGCGAATACTACACTCGGGATATTCTGGTAATCAACGCGACTCTCTTTCACATCGGTAAACAGGCGATCGGCAAGTTTGCGCCCGGCGGCTATCGCCACCGGCGTTAGCGGTGCCCTGCCAGTGATATCACCGATTGCATAAATGCCTGCAACGTTGGTGTTCTGGTAATCGTCGACCGGCACGATGCCGTTTCTGTGCACGTCTACACCGGCGGCCTCGAGGTTCAGGTTACGGGTATTGGGTGCTCGCCCGACGGCCCAGATCACGGTATCGAAAGCACCTTTCAGCTGTCCTGCTGCAGTCTTTATAACGACCTGATCACCTTTTTGTTCAAGACCAGTCACTGTAACACCCATGTTGACCGTGATCCCCTGCTTCTGCATTTCTTCACTCAACACATCACTGATCATGCCATCGAAGACTTCCAGAACACGGTCTTCCATGCCGATAATGGTGACATCGGAACCCAGTGCCCGGAGCATACCTGCCAGCTCTACTCCGATATAACCACCACCAATTACTGCGACGTTTTTTGGCTGTGACCTTAACGCGAAGAACCCGTCAGACGTGATACCCAGTTCCGCACCGGGTAGCGCAGGCAAGATTGGCATACCGCCAGCTGCGATGACGATGTGGTCTGCCGTGTATCCAATACCGTCAACCTCAATGGCATCTGAGTTGGTGAATTGTGCATAGCCGACGATATGATCGATACCATGATTGTTCACGGTGTTGTTCCAGCTACTGTTGATGCGGCCGATATATTCTTCACGGGCATCGACAAGCTTCTGCCAGTTGGTTGCTGAGCGGATTACCGGCACACCGAAATGCCCTGCATCATCAGCGGCATGAGCCAGATTTGCAGCGTACCACATGACTTTTTTCGGCACGCAGCCGTTGTTCACGCAGGTGCCGCCCATGCGACTCCCTTCAACAATCGCTACGCGTTTGCCATTTTCAGCGGCCCTTTTCGCTACCGCAAGCCCGCCGCTGCCACCGCCAATGGCAATCAGATCATAATGTCTATTTTTCATCGCTATACCCCTGATATCCAGAAACTCTTGTTAACATGCCCCCTCAATGTCGAGGGGGCGAATGCCGCTACGTTTTATCACGCAGCCTTTTTGCTGCTGTCAGCGAGCCATTCCTCAAGCTCGTCGGAGCCACCGATGCGTTCACCATTGATGAAGATCTGTGGCACCGTTGTCGCGCCGGACACGGCACGGATGGTCGACTCGTTGAAGTCGCGATTCAGCACCAGCTCGTCGAACTGGATGCCGGCATCATGCAA
Organism: Gammaproteobacteria bacterium; assembly: GCA_029287435.1. Classification (GTDB taxonomy): domain Bacteria; phylum Pseudomonadota; class Gammaproteobacteria; order SZUA-229; family SZUA-229; genus JABDQW01. The sequence goes on along the minus strand of JARFRD010000063.1, from coordinate 72,619 downwards.
TAGGCCCTTGGCGCGCACACAGTACGGGCAGCCATCACGGCTGAATACGGTTACATCGAGCGGCTTTTGTGCATTCGGTGCGATGTAGGCCAACATGGTATCGGCATCGGAGACTTCGAACGGATCGCCGGGCTCGTCCGGCTCGATGAACATTTTCTCAATCAGGCCGTCTTTTACCAGCATCGAGTAACGCCATGAACGCTTGCCGAATCCGAGGTCATCCTTGTCGACAAGCATGCCCATGCCCGCACTGAACTCGCCGTTGCCGTCTGGAATGAAGATGACATTGTCAGCGTTCTGATCCTTCTTCCATTCGTTCATGACGAAGGTATCATTCACCGAAACGCAGACCACTTCATCGACACCATACTGCGTGAATGTCGGGACCAGCTGGTTGTAGCGCGGCACGTGGGTGGATGAACAGGTTGGGGTAAACGCACCAGGCAGTGAGAACACAACCACGGTTTTATCCTTGAAGATGGACTCGCTGGTCACATCGACCCATTCATGATCGCGGCGTACACGAAAAGTAACTTCTGGTATTCTCTGACCTTCTCTGTTTTCAAACATAATTACACTCCTTTATATAAATTTAACTATCAGTAAAATTTATGATTTCAGTTTGCTGGTTGTGCCAGTTGCCCCGCAGCGCTCTGGCCCTCCCTGTTAAAACGGTTCCAGACTTTTTCATGGAAGTGGTAGGCAATGGTATTGATCGTCGGTTCTACCAGGGCGATAGCGCCACCCACCAGCACGCTACCGCTGAGCAAGTAGCCCACACTGAATGCGACGCTGAAATGTACCGCTGCAAAACTCATTGTCTTGTTCATATCACTCTCCTTTCACAGGGCCTTGAACTGTCTTCGAAGTGTATTATTGGGGAGAATTAGTAATAGTAAAAATCGTTTGTTTTTATTGTATTGATAGGCTTTGACTATCATTAATCACTGCCAGACAAAAATAGCAGTTGTAATGCTATTTTTTACCGGACCGGCTGTTTTGTGTAGCCCGCTGCTGGCTGATCTTGTTAACGGTGTTTGGCAGGTTGTCGAGGATAACCTGGGCCAGGGACTGCAGGGCATCGGCCCGGGGAAAGCTCTGGCGATAGACCAGCGACACGCGGCGGTAGGCATTGGCAATGTTTAGCGGCTGAGCAACCACCCCGCTGCCAGTTGCCCAGCTACCCTGCATTGCCAGCGCCGGTACCAGGGTGACGCCAGATCCGGCACGCACCAGCTGGATCAGGGTTTCCAGGCTTGCCGCACGCAGATCAGCCATCTCGCCCTGCTGTTGCCGGTCCCTGATATGGCAAACATCCATCGCCTGTTGCGCCAGGCAGTGGCCTTCTGACAGCAGCAGAAGATTTTCATTATTGAGATCACGCAGGGTAATTTTTTCCTTGTCATAGAAAGAATGCTTGCGTGGATAGGCGATCCAGAATGGTTCATCAAAAAGTGGAATACATGCAATCCCCTGCTCCTCTACAGGTGTAGCGAGCAGTGCCGCATCGATTTCGTGGTTCAGCAGGCGTGTCACCAGCATGTCGGTGATTTCCTCGGACAGTACCAGCTTCATCTGAGGGTGCCCTTTCTTGAGTGGAGACAGTATCAATGGCATCAGGTAGGGACTGATAGTCGGAATGGCGCCAATGCGCAATGGGCCGGATAACGGATCACGCGACGCCAACGCCGTCTGCTGGATCGCATCGACCTGTTCCATGACCTGCCGCGCGTGTGACAGTATGGACTCGCCCACGGGCGTTATCATAACCGAGCGGTTGGTCCTTTCAAAGATGGCCACCCCGAGCTCGTCTTCGAGCTTCTTTATCTGCCCACTGAGCGTTGGCTGACTGACAAAACAGCGTTCCGCTGCCCTGCCAAAATGGCGCGTTTCAGCAACGGCGATGACGTATTGGAGGTCTCTTATATTCACAGTAATGTTAATAGTTAGATTCTATCGTTAGCAGTATAAACAAGCGGTCATACTTATAACAGTGAGCAGTGGGGAACTGGTTTTACCAAGAGTTGCTCAGAGAATGTGTCGAGCACCGGTTTCGCTTGTACGGCAATGCCTGGTATGCAGGCCAGCATAAGTTTTAAGATACAAAGCCCGCTGTTTCATTGTTTCTTCTATTCATACCGCAAAGCCTCTATCGGCTGCAGGTTTGATGCCTTGCGAGCCGGGTGCAGGCCAAAAAAGATACCTACCAGTGCCGCAAACAGGAAAGCAACAACAATAGACCATGGCGTAATACTGACAGGGAATTGTGAAAATTTTGCAAGCGCCACTGCCCCACCAACACCAATAATTACACCAATGATACCACCGGCGCCACTCAACAAAATGGCCTCCAGCAGGAACTGCCAGAGGATATCTCGTCGTCTTGCCCCGAGAGCCATGCGAATGCCGATCTCGTGAGTACGTTCAGTTACTGAAACCAGCATGATGTTCATGATACCTATGCCGCCCACCAGCAGGGAAACGGAGGCAATACTGCCCAGCAACCAGGTAAACACGCGTGCGCTCTCTTCTGATGTCTGCGCCAGTTCAGCACGGTTATACAGGCGAAAATCCTTGGGCTGGTCTTCGGGGATACGATGACGCTTGCGCAACAGGCGCTTGAGCTCTTTCATTACCCGGAAGCTCGCCTCGCGGCTGGCGGTTTCCACTTCAATGCGCTGAATATGGGTCACCCCCATGAGCTTGCGCTGCACTGTCGTCAATGGCATGAAAACAATGTCGTCCTGGTCAGAACCCCAGGCCGAGGCACCTTTTTCTTGCAGCACCCCGAGAATTCGACAGGCGACACCTTTCATCAAAATGGTTTCTCCCACCGGGCTGGCAATGCCGAATAGTTCATGAGCCACTGTCTGGCCCAGTACACACACATGTGCAGCAGCGCTGACATGTTGATCAGTAAGAAATTCGCCTTCCAGCACTGTCCAGTTGCGGATGCGGGCGTAAGCAGGCGTAACACCTTCTACGGCTGTACCCCAGTTGGTACCGCGATAACGGATCTGCGCAGAGGTGCGTATGCTTGGCGCAACAGCAATAACACCGGGTAGATCGGCAATCGCCTCGGCATCGTCGCGGCTCAGTCTGGTGGAAGTACCTGCACCGGTACGCACCCCGCCACGGGTCACGGATCCCGGCCGAACCACCAGGCTGTTGGTGCCCATACTCTCCAGCTGTGCGGCAATACGCTGCTGGGCACCGGCACCGACAGATACCATCGCTATGACTGAGGCGACGCCAATGACAACACCGAGCGTGGTCAGGCTGGCCCGGGTACGGGAGCGCCACAGGGCATTCAACGCCAGCTGGATAGCTGATAGCCAGCTCATTGTTCCTCCAGTTTACCATCACGCAGGATAAGACTTCGTTGTGCCCGCGCGGCGATTTCAGCTTCATGGGTAATCAGTAAAATTGTCAGTCCCTGCTCCTCGTTGAGCTGGCAGAGAATATTTATAATTTCCTGGCTGGTTGCAGTATCCATGTTACCGGTGGGTTCATCGGCAAGTAATAGAGTCGGTGAGGTGATTAACGCGCGTGCAATAGCAACCCTCTGCTGCTGACCACCAGATAGCTGGTTGGGCAGATGATGCAGACGATCACCGAGACCCATACGCTGCAAAATTTCGGCCGCACGTTGCTGTCTTTCCTTTCTGTTAACGCCCGCGTAGATCAACGGTGTTTCAACATTTTCAATGGCGCTGGTACGTGATAAAAGGTTGAAACTCTGAAACACAAATCCAATCTCACGGTTGCGTATCATTGCCAGCGCATCGCTGTCCATTTGCGTGATGTCATTACCGTTCAAGCGGTAACTTCCTTCATCAGGGATATCCAGGCAGCCAAGAATATTCATCAGCGTAGATTTACCAGAACCGGAAGGCCCCATGATGGCTAGAAAATCTTCCTCGTTGACTACAAGGTCAATGCCGCGCAGGGCATGTACCTGGATACCATCCATTGCATAGTATTTGTGCAGTCCCTGTATATCGATAATAGGGCTGTTCATCAAATTTAAAACAGGCTGAGACCGAAGCGCCGACGTTTTTTAGACTCTGTCTGCCGCGGTGGCAGTAAAATCGTCATACCTTCCTGCAGTCCTGCTCCACTAACTTCCGTTTCCCGTTCACCAACAATACCCGTGCTGACTGTTATTGTTGTGATATCTTCACCATCAGGCAGCCACAGAAAAACTTCATCGTCTTCAAGTTTGCTGCGGATTTTTTTCAGTCGCTCGGCTGGCCATTCGGGAACAAAACGCAAAGCCGCATTAGGCACCTTGAATACCTTCTCCTTGTGCGCCACCTCAATGGCCACTGTCGCGGTCATCCCGGGCTTCAATGCCAGGTCTGTATTATCTACCTCGATAATACAGTTATATTTAACGACACCTGCTTCGACTTTCGGCTGCAGGCGAACCTGCGAAACTCGGCCCTGGAACTTCCTGTCCGGATAGGCAAACACGGTAAAGCTGACCGGTTGCTGTTCTTCGATCATACCGATGAATGCCTCATCAACGTCTGTTTCTATCTGCATCTGCGCCAGGTCCCTGGCAATAGTAAATAGTGTCGGCGCCTGCAGGCTGGCAGCAACAGTCTGCCCTACATCCACATCGCGTGAGATGACGACGCCATCAATCGGCGCATAGATAGAGCAATAGGCAAGATTGACCTGCTCGCGCTGCCGCACCGCCTCAGCCTGAAGCACGGCAGCTTCCCTGACCCGGTGCTCAGCGATCGCCTCCTGGTGAGAATAACGAGCTTCATCAAGCTCACTGTCAGAAACAAGCTTCTTGTTAAACAGGCCGGAGGTACGGTCAAATGCATTCCTGCTCTTCTTAACCAGCACCTCTGCCTTGTCACGGGCCGCTTCACTGCTGTGCAAATCGGCCTCGGCCTCGGCCAGTTTAGCTTCGAAAATAGCTGAATCAATCTGCGCAATAATCTCGCCTTTTTTCACCACACTATTAAAATCCGCATACAAATGCTTAATAGTGCCAGAGACCTGGCTTCCTACCTGTACAGTTATAACCGGGCTCAGAGAACCGGTCGCTGATACTTCGGACTTCAGGCTGCCAAGTGTAACCTTACCCAGGTTGCGCTCGGGTAGCGCAGTGGTGTCTTCGCGAATGAATGGCAGAACAACCATACTCAGTATCAGCAGCGAGAACACGCCCATCAAAATGAACTTGTTACGACGAGTCACCGGTACCTCCCTGGGTCATGATAATCCGCAGGTCAAAATTTAAGGTGTACCCGTTGTCACAATCTCCCAGCTGCCGTCTGGCTGCCGACAGGCAACACCATAAGCCTGTTCCCTCCTGTTAGCTACAGTGACTTCGTGCTGGAACTCACGGCAATAACGGCCTGTGGTGCTCGTTCCATCTCGTGTTGGGGTTACAGAGCCGCTGGCACCGCCCTCATTCCATACAATCGTTTCACCTATGGGCGCCATCGTTGCTCTGATCTGTGCCTCCTCATGTTTGCGCTGCTGATCTTCATTGAGATTGTCGAGAACCTTAAGTGTAATCGCGGTAAAGGCGAGCCATGCATAAGCATCATCATCTCTATAATAGCGGCCATAACCAGGATACCAGCGACCATGCGGGCGGTATATGTAGGTATTGTGATAACGGCGCACGCGCCTTTCTGGTATGACAATGGTGGGGCCACGATGAATGACATAGGGTGCCCTGTGTGCACCACGTCCGCGGTATTTTCCAGGGCCATGAAATTGATTTCCTTTATATTCTTGCTTGCCTGAAGCATGGGCCTTGCCCTGGTTGATCATTGAGACACCTCCAAGCAAACCGACACATGCTACTGTCACTATTAATTGTGATAATTTTTTCATGATAAAACTCCCTGGACATGGAATCCGGAAATATTTAATGGAATATGTAATTTGCAGTATTAATTCGTACTATTACAGCTTTAATATTATTAAAGTTAACCTGAACGAAGGATGAACCAGACAGGATAAAGACTGAATGTGCAGAAGGAAAGCTCTTGATGCCTGGTAATTCACCTGCAGCTGCAACCTTTGATAGTCTCCACGGCAAAATTGTATCAGGCTTAAAGTTATAGAGCACCGTAGTGAGCCAGTAAAGCCCTGCACCCGTGCCTGGTCTTTTTTATGCTGTCCGGGCTGCTTTTCTGCTAACCATGCATAAGTGTTAAATCAATACCGAAAGCATGGATCTGATTTTATAAATAACCACTGACCAAAGAAGCTCAAATATTCCGTCCTTGATCGATCTGTTGTACAGTGATTAAGATTTGATCCCTTCGTCGGTTTTTATTTTTCTTCAATAGATCGCAATCGATCACTGAGGATCTCAAGCAGTAGTGGGTGTTCACCGATGAGCGGCGTTATCCTGTACTGTAGATGAGGATGATGCTTTACAACATTTTCACAAATCGTTTCGATATCGCCACAACTGCCAGCATGGCGCCCGGGCAAAAAAAACATCATCGCGACAATGACAGAATCTACCCCTTTTTGTGCCTGTTGGCTCAACCAGCACTCCAGCAAGTCACCATTAAAATCATACTCTTTACCTTCACGCCGCTCCATCACTGCTTCAGCCAGTTGGTATGTTTTTCCTGGCATGTTGCGAAGACTTTGGGCAACACGGTTCCTCACTTCAGTGATCTTCGGGCTTGGTGAACCATGGTCTACCAACACCACTTTCGCATCAACTGCAAAAGAGGACTGTGCAGCATGAATGTGATCAAACATGATCTGTGCAAGACGTTCATCTCCGTCAGGCAACGGATAAATCACGTCCGCTACTCTGACATGCAATTGACCAAACTCTGCTTGCAGTTTTTCGACCTGTTGCGGGATAAACGACGTCAGCGCCCGGCTCAGGCCAAAAAATAGTGGGATGACCAGAAATGCATTTTGACCCTGCTCGAGCTGTGCTCTAACAAAGTTGCTGAAAATATTTGCTGGCTCGCCACCCAGCTGTGCCGGGTCGATTGCATCTGCATGCTGCAGCGATACAGCATGGATTTTTTTACCCGTATGATGACCCAGTGATGCTGCCAGTTCACGCAGTCGCAAGGTTGCCTCGGGTTTTTTTGAACCATTATCAACAAGCAAGTAGGCAGGCATTGAAAGTACTCAGCAGGGAAGCAGGAAGCATGGATTAGCGTTCAGTTTTCTCTGATATTATAAACAATTGTTGCCGCTAGCCAATTATTGATATGACAGGCAATCAGGGTCTTGCTGGCAAGTAAAAAGATAAGGCGCTGTAAAGAAATGGCTTTTGTCTATTATGACTCTTCTTCGGTCAAAGTTGACGAACCTTATCCAGTATCTGCTGCGCATGGCCGTCCGCTTCAGTGATGCCGTAGATTGCATCGACCAGCTCCCCGTCCTTGTTAATCACAAAGGTGGAACGAACGATACCCATTTTCTTAACTCCGTTTCTTTCCTTTTCCTGCCATACCCCATAGGCATTGCATAATTCACCCGAGGTGTCAGCGAGCAATTCAACCTGCAGCCCGTATTTGTCAATAAAGGCCTGGTGGCTGGCACATGAATCCCTGCTCACTCCCAGCACCACCGTATCAGTATCAGCAAACTCACGGGCAAGCGCGGTGAACTGGTTCGCCTCAATAGTACAGCCCGGGGTGTCGTCCTTCGGATAAAAATACAACACGACGTTGTTACTGCCGTGGTAGTCTGACAGGTTGATGATTTCATTATTCTGGTTGGGCGCGCTAAACGCCGGCGCCGTCTGGCTCTTTTCTAGCATGATGATCGCATGAATATTGAATTAAGGTTGAAAAGCATAGCAAATCACAGACAAACTGAATCCTTTTATTCTATGGGATAATCTTACTGAAATCCGGACTCATTCGATCAATCCCTGCAGTCTGCGTGGGTATATGAAGTGATAATTAATGTTTCATGTATATTCAGTACAGATATTTTTTACAAAAAAGACCAATTTCAGATTCTGTGCTATCAGTCCGTAAATTTATGCAACTAAACATGCCCGCCAATCGACAAGGAGAACCAGCATGAAAATTCTTATGATACTCACCTCTCATGACCAACTCGGGGAGACAGGAAATAAAACTGGCTTCTGGCTTGAGGAGTTCGCTAGCCCCTACTACGTATTCAAGGACGCCAATGCAGAAATCACACTCGCGTCGCCTGCCGGCGGCCAGCCACCGCTGGATCCAAAGAGTGATGAGCCAGATTTCCAGACAGATGCAACACGACGTTTCAAAAATGACGCTGAGGCTCAGCAGGCGTTGGCAAATACCTTGAAGCTGTCAGATATTTCATCGGATGATTTTGATGCGGTGTTTTATCCCGGTGGACATGGCCCACTTTGGGATCTGGCGGAAAATAGTAGTTCCATCAATTTGATTGAATCGATGTATGCTGCAGGCAAACCGGTGGCTGCAGTTTGTCACGCACCTGCCATACTTAAAAATGTAAAAAATTCCGATGGCAGTCCCTTAGTCAGAGGAAAATCAGTAACCGGTTTTAGTAATACCGAGGAAGATGCTGTGCAGCTTACTGAGGTTGTGCCTTTTCTACTGGAAGATGAGTTAAAAGCAAAAGGGGCCAACTACTCCAGGGCCGACGATTGGCACCCGTATGCTATTACTGACGGCAACCTGGTGACCGGACAGAATCCTGCATCATCAGAACTGGCCGCCAGGGAGGTACTTAAATTAATCAGGTAATTAGCACCTTGTTCGCTGCAAACGGCGCCTGCAGCCAGGACACGGTATTTGTCCATCAGCTGCCTGAAGAAGAGGTGCCAACGCCCCCGTAAACACGGATCTAAAACCCGGTCGTGAAATCAGACTATGCTCTTCCAACAGGAAACGGCTATCTGACCCAGTAATCCTGCGGTAAAATAGATCGATGCAGAATGAGACCTACTGGCTTATTGGCCTACATATCCCCGCCAGCCTGCTACCGTCCACGTTAATGTGGGTGGCTAACATCTTAATGCTTGCGCTGATTCTTTTTGCGCTAAAAAATTTCTCGTTTACTGAGCTGTTGAAAAACAAACCCAGCCAGCATGTCTATTTCGGTGCAATGGTGGCTTTATTACTACTGTGGAAGATTAAGGCGGGTATTTCTCCTGGACTGGGCTTTCACCATCTGGGTGCGACGATATTTACCCTGATGTTCGGCTGGCCACTTGCCGTGCTAGGTTTGAGCACAATACTACTTGCCAGCGCGCTGCTGCAGCACAGTGATCTGCTCAGCCTCGGTATTAATGGCCTGCTGAGTATCGCTGTCCCGGTATTTGTCAGTTACGGCATTCTCCGCCTGTCGCAGAAAAAGCTACCGGCCAATTTCTTTATCTACATTTTTGTTGTCGCCTATTTTGGTGCCGGTATTGCCGTTGCTGCAAACCGCCTGTCGGCTATTGCTTTATTGAGCCTGGTCCATGCCTACCCGGACAGTCAGCTGGTTTCAGAATCACTGGTCTACATACCCCTGTTTATGATCCCGGAAGCCTTTATCACCGGCATGCTGATCAGTGCGTTTGTCATTTATAAACCCCACTGGGTAATGACCTTCGATGATAAACACTATATTACTGGCAAGTGATAGGCATTAATCCGTCCATTTTTTACTATTTTCATCAAAGGGGATCAGCACCGCAGTGTGGTTTGTTCGATACCCCCTTCTATACCAGACCCTGTGTCAAAAGGGTAAAAATATATAGTGCAAAGTTATACGGATTCCATCATTTGAATTGATGTCAGGAACATTTTAAAGATCATCCAAAAAATCACAGATCCTGTCCTTCAGTGTATCCGGTGTTTTGCCCTTGCCCGATTCCTTGATGCGTTCATTGATGACACCCTCAAGTTCCGATCTTGAATAGCAGCTCTTGCAATGGTCGAGGTGTTTCCTGAACCTGGCCAGTGTTTCATCATCAGTTAGTTCCCCATCGAGATAGGCGTATAGATTATCGATGGCTTCCAGGCAATCAATCTCTTCCACGTCATGGTGGTGAGGGTGTTTGTCGCTGCTCATGTGGTGCACTCCTTTGTTGCATTGCCTGCGGTAAGTCCGGCATCCTGTGCATGCTGCCATAACTGCTTTTGCAGCAATGTGCGTCCGCGTTTCATGCGTGAACGTACAGTGCCGGGTGGGATGCCCAGCACCTCGGCTGTTTCGTCATAGGAAAGGCCTTCCAGGTTAATTAGTAATACGGTTATTCGAAATGATTCGGGCAGGCATTCGATGGCTTTCATGATGTCTTCACCGAGCAGGTTATTAACGAACTCCTTCTCAGGATTGCCCCACCATTCGAGGAATTCATTGGGTTGTTTAATTAACAGATTCGATACTTCTTCTTTGTCATTGCCGCCGGTGACGTCTTCATAACAGGTTTCGACGGGTCGTACGGATTTCTTCCTATAGTCGCTGATAAAACAGTTATGCAGGATACGGAACATCCATGGACGAAAGCGACTGCGATCATCGAGGCTTTTGATGGCTGACCAGGCTTTAGCGACGGATTCGGCAACCAGATCTTCACAGTCGGTATTGTTATGCGTCAAGCGTCTGGCGACGGCATAAAGAGAGTCCATGTTTTCCTTTATGCTGTCTGTAAACCAGGTTTTTATTTCACTATCGTTCAATTCAATGTGCCACTGTGTTGAAGGTGGTTTATATATGCGTTGTTGGCTGCCAGATATACTCTTCAGGTTTTCCGTAAAAGTCAAAAATGTCCCTCGACCTGGACCTCTCCCCAGCGGGGAGAGGCATCGATTGTCTGTATCAAAAGGTCAGTGTCTGTGCGCCTTCGCTGACGACGCCAAGCATGGCGGTTGAACCTGCGAGTTCGGCGCCTTCGATCAGGTCGTCCTTGGTGTAGCCGCGTACACCTGCGCAGGGTGGACAGACGAATATCTTACCACCGCTGTCGATGACGTTCTGTATCATTTCCTTGACGGTCGGATCGAGCGGGTTCAGGCGGGCTACATCTGCTGCGCCTTTGCGTACCCAGTCTACCCCTGAGCTGACCATGAACATAGTGATTTCGTAACCGGAGGCGATGCCGCCGTTGGCGACGCTCCATGCGACGGAAGAACGTTCATCGTTAAAACCGCTTGTTACTATTACTACTAATTTTTTTGAGTCTGACATGATAATTCTCCTTTATCCTGCTTTGGCAGTTGTTGCTTATTAATGGTTTAACACTCATCAATTTGTGTTTTTTGCTTAGCTGTTGATGGTGCTGTTACAGGTAATGACGCGGGAGGAATGATTTAGGTCCCACAAAATGATTTTTTTTGAAAAAAAATTAATCTGTTGAAAAAGAGAAAAAGGCCATAGTTCAAGTATCTTACTTTTGCGTAAAAGTCTAAGCCATAACTTCTACACCCCCCTGCCTTCGGATAAAAACGATTTATTTGATATGATTTGAAAATGAAGTTTGATATTCCCCTCATTGCTATTCTTCTGCTGCTGGCAGTTACCCTGCTATTATTCGTTGTCGATGTCTTTCCCTATCCGTTTGGGATTCTCATCCTTTTAATCCTGTTGGCTGCAAGGATAATGACACTATCGGGCAAAAAATATTGACGTGTTACGCCTGATTGAGCGTGGTGATTTTTATATTTCATTTGCATTCTGTTTATGCTGTTGATCAGTTTTAAATTGTTAATATCACGATTTACATTGATGATCGGTAGGAACAAATACAAAATATAACGGGTGCAGTTTATGACACATGCGGTACGCATTCACGAATTCGGTGGCGCTGAGGTGTTGCAGTGGGAGGAACTCGAGGTTGAGGATCCAGGCCCCGGGCAGGTGTATCTGCGACAGACCGCGTGCGGCCTGAACTATATCGATATCTACATGCGTAGCGGCGCCTATCCTGTCGAACTACCAGCGACTCTTGGTATGGAAGCAGCCGGCGTGGTTGAAGCCATCGGTGACGGCGTAACTGAGCTTGCCATCGGTGATCGCGTGGCCTATGCGATGGTAGCTGGCGCCTATGCCGAGTCTCGTTTGATTGATGCTGAGAAGCTGATCAAACTGCCCGACACCATCGATAATCAGACCGCGGCGGCAATGATGCTGAAGGGACTCACCGCGCACTACCTGTTATTTCGCACCTATCCGGTCAAGGCAGGTGATACCGTGCTGGTTTATGCCGCGGCCGGTGGTGTCGGCTTGTTGCTTACACAATGGGCGACTCATCTTGGCGCTACAGTGATTGGTTGCGTTGGTTCACAGGAAAAAGCACAACTGGCTGCCGCCAATGGCTGCAAGCACACTATCCTCTATCGCGAAGAGAATATCCCTGAGCGGATCAAAGACTTCACCGATGGTGAAGGCGTCGCCGTGGTTTATGACGGCGTGGGCAAGGCGACCTTCGATGCCTCGCTCGATGCACTGCGGCCGTTCGGCATGATGGTCAGCTATGGCAATTCATCGGGCAACGTCGAGCCGTTTGCACCGAAGATCCTTGCGTCGAAAGGTTCGCTGTATGTGACCCGCCCTACCCTGGCGACGCACACCGCGACGCGCGAACTTCTGGTCGACGGCGCAAAGCGACTGATCGACGCAGTCAGCAATGGTATCATCGGCATCCAGATCAACCAGACCTGGCCCCTGTCTGAAACGATCAGGGCCCACCATGCGCTGGAATCACGCCAGACAAGCGGATCGACCATATTGACGACCTAGATCGCTAGTCAAGCAGAGAATCAACGCGGCAGCGTGCTCAAACAGGCGGGGGCAAAAATAACAGCAGGCCTGAGCACGACTATTTTCAATCAGTCAATGATTGCTCTTTTTTATACCTGATAGTATCTTTTGTGCCGTTTGACTTACACTGTAGGTGCTGCAGATAACTTACTTTGCCTATCAAGATTCTCGACTGTGTCCACGACCTTGTAGGTTCTTATCGATTTCTCGAATCCTTTGGCTTTGACATCGCCCATCTGTATGCAGGTCACCTGGTCTTTAACCAGTGCATAGGTTGAAAAAGATATCAGGATATTGTCGATTTCAGCAAATGATTCCAGTCGGCTGGCGAGGTTGACCTGCCCACCAACGATCGTATAGTCGAGGCGATTATCCGAACCAAAATTACCCACCGTACAGTAGCCGGTATTGATACCTATGCGGATATGCAATGGTTCAATAATTCCATCAGACATCCACTTCTCGCGTAGTTTAGCCATCCGTTTACGCATTTCCATCGCCATCATCACGCAATCGAGGGCATCCTGTTTATGGCCTTTGGATTCGGGGTCTCCGAAAAACACCATTACTGCATCACCGATAAACTTATCTACCGTACCACCAAACTGCAGTGCGACCTCTGCCATTTCATTCAAATAACTATTAAGTAACTCGGTAAGTGCCTCCGGTTCCATGCTGTCGGTGATTTCTGTAAAGTCCTTGATATCGGAAAAAAATATGGTCAATTTTTTTCGTCTGGTTTCAAGGTGCACGTCCCATTTTCCCTGGAAAATCTGCTGGTATATTTGCGGTGACAGGTACTTGGCCAGTTTTATAGATATTGCCTCGAGTTGCTTATTTTTACTTGCCAGCTCGGTGGTCCTTCTCTGGACACGACTTTCTAATATTACATTAGTGTTCTGGTGCTCTGCCAATGCCTTCTCCTGGATTCGGAACCTTTCTCGAATCTCAAGTGAAATCCGCTGCGACATAGCAATCAGCAGCAGCATGACTTCTATTGAAGACCCGACCTGCATAGCATTTTCAGTAAGCATATTGCGAGGAATAAGATCAATTCGATTGAGCGTAAGCAACGCAATGCCAAACAGGAAAGTGGCCCATGCCATTGTGTATAATTGCGCCGGTTTATCGCCTTCCCGCCAGCGAGTGATACCAGACACAAAGCAACCTGCTACCATCAGCAGTGCCAGCGGAATTATCATCTGTATCGTAATCGAATAGGGGACGACAAGGGTAGCGACGACTGTAAGAGCACTGGCAGCTGCGATAGTGTTCAGGAATACATACAGCTTCTGTTTAGAAGCTCTCAGGGACAGGAACTCAATGGCGAACTGGGAGCTAAAAACAATCGCCGCACCACTGAACACGGCAATACTTTTTTCATTCCACCAGATACCATCTGGCCATAAGTACTGAAAGGTTACCCCATGTGCAGCCGCCTGATATGCGGTATGAAAAAATACGTATAGTGCGTAGTAAATGTATTGACGTTCACGGATAGAGAAATAGAAGAACAAACTGAACAGCATCACTACCAGCATGATCCCATAGAACAGGCCATGAGCGTAGATTTTGGATGCGTCCTCCGTGTAGAAGGCATCTTCAGTCCACAGTCTAAGCGGCAGTTGCAGAGCTGTAGTAGTTTTTACACGCAGATAAACCTGTACACGCTCGCCAGGATCAATTGAAAGAGGAATTAAGAAGTTGCGGTGTAGAACAGGCCTGTCTGAAAAAGGATAATGATCACCTACGTGATAGGAATCGATGACTGAGCCATTAGACACAAAATAGATATCGATATTGTCCAGCAACGAAGTCCCGACCTCTAGAAGGAGATTTTTTTGTATTATGTCCTCGTATTTTATTTCAACACTGAACCAGTACGGTGTGGTGGTAAAACCAAAACCTGGAATTTTCTGCTGCGACTTGCGCCAGGCAAACGACTGGTCGTCATCTGATAACAGATCATCGATAGCAATCTCGCCCGTTTCATCTTCCAGATAGACCAGATTCAATCCCAGCGATAAACCAGCAACATCACCCTTTACACTGATGGTATCGAGCGCATGAGCAGGCATTATGAAACAGCCAAACGCCAACATCAGATAAAACCTCAGCACCCACCCTGTTAGTCGAGCACAGGACTGCGAATGACAGATATGTTGTGGGCTTAGATAATTCATAGTTCAGTTAGAGCATTCGCCTTCCAACGAAACGTTTATGGATATTTGGGTTGCAGACAATCAGATGCCAGACACGATTTATGCAACTCAATAGTTCTCTGGCCATTCTCGCAAGTCTATACTAGTGGTGCAATTGGTGAAAACATATTGATTCAGGATGGGGAATCATCCTGGCTTAGTAAAAAAAATTTACAGTTCCAGATAGCTGGGAATAAATTCCCCTTTCCCCTTTCCCCTGTCCCCTTTCCCCTTTAGCCATAGCCCTGCTATCGACAAAAATTCGTGATTGAATTCTCGCGCTCGTTGTAGGCAGAATTTTCCCTGTAAAATCAGTTATTTCACCAGTTATACTGCCCGCATTTTTTTTGATTTGACCAAATTAATACAGATAAACGGTAATTTTTTATTGATGAGCGAACATTTTTTCTTGATGAATGGTATTCATCTGCTACTTTTAAATTAGCTTTTAGTTAATCGATAGTACAAATGAAATAAAAGCATTTAAAGTGCCTGCAGCGGGTCAGAACTGGTCTAATATTTAGCAATAGCGGGCTAAGCAAATTGCAAAGGAAACAGAGAGGTTATCATGATGGAGTATTACACCAAATGGATGCAGTTTTCGCTGCTCGTTCTTTTCTATATATTTTGTGGCGCTGTTTATGCCGATCAGGCTACTGTCGATAAAGAAAATCAGTCGCCAATTGTAGGTGCCGGCGCACATTTCTCGTGGGTTATTTTTAATGATCTTAAGCCGGCGCTGGAACAAAGTAGTGGCCGTAAGGTGGAACTTTTCGGCAAGGAGTCCATGCTGGGCATGGGTTGCAATGCCGGTATCAAGATGGCAAAGCAGAATCGGCCTGGCCACGAGAGCTTTGGCTTTGTCTGCTGCCCACTGAGCGAAAAGGAAGTCACAGAAAAGAATATACAGGTTCATCCTATAGCAAATGAACCAATCCTGATCCTGGTTAATAAAGAGAATAAAATTAAAGATCTGTCCCAGCAACAGGTGCGCGCAATATTCAGTGGTAAAATTACAAACTGGAATGAAGTCGGAGGTGCTGATAAACCCATTGTTGTGGTTAACCGCCTGCACTGTAAACATAGACCGGGCCACTGGAAAACTATTTTGCCGGACGCCAGCTTGTTCCGAAAAGACCGCCTAAATGTAAAAAGTGCGGCAGAAATGGTTAAACGAGTTACTGATTTCCCTGGGGCCATTGGCCATACCGGTGCCACATGGGAGTTCGGTCCCGACAGCAGTGTAAAGAGTGTTAGTGTCGGAGGTGTTTTACCTACCGCTGATAATCTGCGTGCTGGTCGTTATCCCTACTATCGTGTGTTATCTGCAGTGACCAATAAGCAGGCGTCGCCAGATGTCATGAACATTATCAACAGTGTGCAGACTGGACCGGAATTTAGCAGGGTGGCGAAGCAATATGAGCTCGTCCCAATAAAGCAGTAAATCATGGCACCTCCACATACTTATAGAAACCGGCTAATCCTTTATGTCGTGTTGCTGGAGTTGTTTCTGATTTGTGTTCTGTACTATTTCTATGGGCAAAGTCGTGATGCGATCCTTGATGCGGCCAATCGCAACCTGGGACTATTTTCGTCACAGCTCGATGCCAAGATCAAACTGGAAGAGCATGAATTAGAGCAGAGTGCTCGCCTGATCAGTGACAATATCCAGTTGCGCGAGTATATGTTTGTAGTTGTCAGCATCGGCACCGAAACCGATCCATTGCATGAATTGTTTCAAAGACAGTTTGGATGGCTCAAATACAAGAGCGCGGCAATCATCTCTAAAAACGGCGATGTGTTGATTGGAGATGATAAGCAATTGCTGTCAGCGATTAGCAAAAAACCGAATATCGAGAAATTGGATGGCGAGATTTTATACTACTCGACGGATAAAAGTATCGAGATGGCGGTCTCTATGCCTGTTTACTATCAAAATGAATATCTCGGCTATGTAGTGCTGACAAACACAATGGATGCCAGCCTGATAGATACAGCACGTGATACCGGCTATGGTCAGTTCTTTGTTGTAGGCAATGGGAAAATACTCCGTTCTTCGCTAGAGGAAGATCTTTCTGGTCAGAAAGTTAAACAAAGAAATGGCCTGTTACGGCTGATACAGGGCGATTTCCTGGTCAGTAAAATATCGTATTTTGAAGAAAATAAATTACCACAGGTATGGTTCGGGTTTTCAAATCCAGAGCTTACTAGTCAGCTAGACCGGAATCGTTCACAAATGCTGATATTAGCAATCGGCGTTAGCGTCATCATTCTTGTTATTGGTATTGCCATGATACGTAACTTCAGCCAACCAGTGGGTCGCCTGGTCAGCATTATGAACGATGTTGGTGATGGACAGTTTCCCAAAATCGAGGCAACCCAGTCGAGGGATGAATTTGGTTACCTGATAAACAAGTTTCAGGACATGATTGCGCGTTTGAAAGAAAAGCAGGATGAGGTCGACCGTGTGCATGCGCAGCTGGAAGAGCAGGCCACGACCGACTCACTTACCGGATTGTATAACCGCCGCTATCTGTACGATCTTTATCCCAAACTATTATCCGATGCCACGCGCCAGGGCAAGTCTATTACTTTCATACTGGCCGATCTCGACAAATTCAAGATTATTAATGATAAGTACGGCCATATGGTTGGCGATCAGGTGCTGACCCATGTATCAGACATTATACGTGACTGTTGCCGTGCCAGTGATTTTGTGTTTCGTGTTGGTGGCGAGGAGTTTCTGGTGCTGATGACCGGTGACCTTAGCGGCGGTAAGATTCTGGCGGAAAAAATCCGTAACAAAATTGAGCAGTCTCCATTAAGAACAGGTGATTTATTATTACTAATCTCATCCAGTTTCGGTGTAGCGCAACTGCAGCCGATGGATGGTGATGCCAGACTCAGTGATACCCTTGCCCGTGCGGACAAAGCGCTGTACAGGGCAAAAGAATATGGGCGCAACCGGGTAATAGCGATGGATATCAATAACAATGATGACGATCAAAAAAACAATCAGTGGCAGATACCACAATTAAATCATCAGCAAGCTGGGCGAGGTTCAGGCACTACACAGAACGGACCAAGATATTTCAGACTGCCGCTTTAAGTTCAGCTTGGCCGTGTGACATTTTTCCGGTCTTTATCAGGGGGCTGTTCTGCCAGATGCTACCAGTTGCTGTCACGCAGCTTTGTTAACAACGACAGGCTAGTTCGAGGAGATTGCCCCCGCTATAGCAACTCGAAATAACTGGGTATTCTTTGGGAGGATGCTGTGATTTCAGATAAACTCCCTCTGATGAAGTTATCCATTTTGAGCAACCTCACGATTGCAACAAATCAGGTCGTGCCCGGATCCGTTTTCACTAGCCTGGCCAGCAATTCTGTTTTTTTCTTCTGTGCAATGGTGTTAGCCAGCTTAATAACATCCAGCCAGGCATCTGCTGCAAGGTTCACACCCGAGGGCATCTATGACCCTGAAATATATTTCCTTGATAATGGCATGCGTGTCATCCTCAAGGACCGGCATGGCGCCCGCAACGTTGCGATACGACTGAATGTAGGGCTTGGCGAGTATGATTTCGACTGTTTACAACGGGAAACAGCGCACTTCCTCGAACACCTGTTATTTACCGGTACGTCACAGCATTCGGAGAGTGAGCTCGATGAATTAATTATTCATCATGGCGGTAGCTGGAATGCCGCCACATATGGTGAGGACACCATTTTTAAAGTTGATATTTTCAGTGAATACGTTGATGTTGGACTGGCAACTCTACATGAGGTCATCACCGATTCAGTCATCAGCAAGGCTGACTTCGAACACTCACAGAAAATCATCTACCGCGAGTTGGGCGGTGTTCCTACACGCATAACAAGGTACCTGCATCAGCATGAACTTGTCAGTAGTGCACGGGACAAGGTTCTAAAAGCGATGCTCCAGGGCAGCCGTATCTACTGCAGTCATCTGACAACCCTTGAGCATATCTCACGCCAGAACATTATCGATGCCTATAACAAGTTTTATGTGCCAAACAACATGACCCTGGTGATAAGCGGCGACTTTGATACGGCGAAAATAAAAAAACAGATTGCTGCGCTTTTCGGCAAAATGCCATACAGGAAAATTGAGCGCGATATCCCAGTAGCAACGGGCTTTAACGAGGGGCCGCTCCACGTCACCGGCACACTCGATCCAATATTTGGTACCAATGGCACGTCTGAGCTGATCTATCGTACCAATGGCTATGGCTCGCCTGATTACTATGTTTTCCTCATCATCGAGGCATACTTCTATAAACGTATGTATGAAGCGATCCGAGTACTGCAGGGGCTGTCTTATTCACCGAGTGTTGAAATCCTCGGCGGACGCCATGAAGGTCTGTTTGTTATCAATGCCGATGCAGACCTTAAGGACCTGGACAAGGTTTCCGACATCATGCATCGGGAAGTCGTTCGGCTGCGAGACGGCGAAGTGAGCGATGCGGAGATAAAGCAGACCATCCGCTCCCTGTTACTGAGCAAGGCACAGGGCCTGGAATCGAATGCAGACATTGCCTGGTATTATATTAACAACCTGGTCGAAGTTGACAAGTACGGGGGGTTTGTAAATCAGGAGGCATTACTTGAGAAGTTCACGCCCGATGATGTACGCAATGTTGCGCGGCAATATCTCATCCCGTCGAACATGGCCTATGTGAAGTCGAAACCGACCCTGACCTCGAACCAGTTCTACCTGCTGGCCGTTTTCGTCTTCATTATTATCATTTTCTTTAGCTGGTGGCTGGGTAAGAGGATTGGTATTCATATTCAGTCAATGCGGAAAACCAGGAAAAGATAACGATAATAGAATGGGCAGTTGCTGGCTGTGAAAAATAGAAAGGGTCTCAGGCTGCCACATTATCATTCATCTTATTTGTAGGTAGCTACTGTTTTAAATCATTTTTTGCACGCTTATCCGCACTGCGAAACAGGAAACGTGGTTGCTTGTTGAATGTTCCGTCCTCTTCAATCACTGCTAATATGGTCTCTTTGGGATCAGTAAACACACATACCGGCTTTCTGAACAATGGACGTCTTATAAACTTGAGCCTCCAACCATGCATCTGCATTTTAAGGTAAGTATGTCTTTGTTGTTTATTCATATATTTCAGCAGCTTTTCAGGTATGTTCACAGGTTCCTGCAGCTCATCGGGAATCGGATTTATCCTGTTTCGTTTTTCTTCATCGTTTTCCATCAATCAGTCCTCCTCCCCAATAGCTAGTTTTGCAGTTAACTTTAGGCACATATAATGCCCCGTATATCTTTATTTATTTTAGTCGAAAATTCTGCGAACACGACTGCTATTCCGCACACTAGCCCTGCCTCCACGAACAGGCACAGGGATACTGTTGTAGCTCGATTCCCAGATCAGCGAGTGGTCCGACATTTATTTGAACGGCTATAATCGTCTCCGATACAACAGAAAATGGCAGATGGTCGATTGCTGCCATTCGGGGTATGATATTTAGCCAGATGGGGGATGACTTACAATTGTTGTATTCCGTGTTAATCGGGCAGTGTATTCCACCATTAAACGAATCTGATAAACGAATCTGAGTTAAAGGACAATATATTATGACAACAGGTCTGACGTTCAACTGCCGACAGGAGGCTGCTTTGCCAGGTAATGGGGAGAGCAGGAACTCAATTAACAAAAATAAAAAAATAATCAGTCCATATGGTGCATTGATAATCACTCTACCAATTCTAAGCCTGTTTTTCCTGTATCTCGAACATGTCACTCATTATGGTTTTCTGGAGCATGTTGCAGCGATACCGCTTGAAATTATGTTCGGCGCCATCATCGTCGAGCGCTTTCTTGCCAGAAGAGAAAAGAAAGGCCGCCTTCGTCTGCTGATGCACATGAAGAGCCATATTTTTCGTTCACAGATCCGCGAGGTATTCATCAATAGCTTCAATGCCCTGGAGTCACCACAGATAGATATCCCTACACTGGTCACTGCCGATATCTCGGAATTATACAGGCTACGCGAAGACCTCAACGAATTGACCTATCGATCTATCGATGAGCTTGAGACTGTGGTCCTGTCCTATATCGATGCCCGTGACGCGTTCGTGAAATTCATGGACTGGGCCATGCAACACGACTTTGAGGATATACTTGAAGAAGTAGTATACGTCCTGCATTTCATTCAGGATGTCCGCATGTTCAAGGAATCCTATCCCGGCAGGCTGTTCGTCGAGTACGCCATGAGTACACCGCAGGGCTGTGAAAAGTTACGCACAATACTGACCGGTGCGATTACCAAGTTCCTCGACTATGCCATCGAGCTGAAAACCGAACGCCCCGAATTATATGACGAGCTGATGCACGAATACCTGATGGTTTCAGAAAGGAAACGGTCGCTTGAATCAATTACCGATGACACCCTCGTCAAGAAGGCCTAGTTTAGATTTAAATCATTTATTGATCGTTTGAGAGGATTAACAGACGTCACGGGTAATAGACTTCAATTAAGTGGAACTCAAACATAGCTGGTGTGCTTTCAGCCACCATGTCGCGCTCGATCGATCCCTCAAGGCAGCGATTCAAGAACTCCCCGGTGATGGCACGTCTACCAGGCGCTATGAGTAAGACATCGAGCTGCTCGGCTGCTGAAATAACACTAAAAAAAGGAACCGCATTATGCGGTTCCAGTTTTCTCTCATGTAAGGGAGTATAAAATTACAAAGTTTCACGACCCGGGCCAAGCAACGGACAGAGAAAGAACTTATCGCCGTCGTTCATGATGCCGTCACCGTTTATATCAATCCACCAGCGGCCACCAAGATGGCCCACTTCGCCTGGACCGTATTCCGTCTCCAGTCCATTTTCTCCAGGAATCAACTGCTGAAATCTACCATTAGCCGGTAAGGAGTCAACCACAACAATGGAGTCATAATACAGGCCCTGTGAAGTAACATACACCACCGGCCCGGTACCGCGCCCTGTCTCACGCTCTTTTGCAAATGCCGTGCTATTCACAGCCACAGCTGAAGCAAACAATACTGCTGCACATACTATTTTTAGTGTTTTCATTTGACTGCTCTCTTTTTTTCATCAATAGGGGAAGCATAGTGTTACAAAAGAGGTTCACGCCGGGCTCACGAAATTATCACAAGTTTGTAACATCCTTCCTTTTTGGCAAGTTGTATGATCAGAATGAGGGCTTTGTAGCCAGATTGAATGAGAAGGTAGTGCCATGATCGATTTCACTTCGGACTCTAATGGCGCTGCCATGTAATTCAAGGATCCGTTTTACGATGGCGAGTCCCAGACCTGAGCTACTGCTACCGCTACTATTTATATCCTGCTGATAAAAGCGCTCAAATATTCGTGGAACATCTTCAGCAGCAATACCGCAGCCTGTGTCTGCTATCCGCACAATGACATTGCCGGAATCGATATCCACACTAATACTGACTCGCCCACCTTCAGGTGTGTGTCGAAGGCCGTTCTCAAGCAGGTTTTCGAGCACCCGCTGCATCATTGCGATATCGCCATAAATCAATGGTGCATCCGGGTTCAAGGCAACTTCGAGCTGGATCGATTTCTCCTTTGCGCGCAATAGATATGACTGCGTCACATCCTGCACTAATTCACCCATCGAGAATGGTTCAGAGTAGACCACTGACTCACAGGAATCCAACCTGGCTAATTCAAACAGCTGCTCAACCAATTTTCCCAGATGCTGACTATGACTCAATGCTGTTTCAAGATATTGTTTTTTCTCTTGCGCGGAAAGAGATTGATTCTTTATCAACAGAGTTTCCAGATAACCGCGCATTGTGGTCAGTGGTGTGCGTAGATCATGCGAGATATTCGCAACCATTTCACGGCGTCTGCCATCAGTACGCTTTAGCTCATTGAATTGTTCGTTAATCTTTTCCGCCATGGTATTAAACTGCATACCCAGCTCATCAACCTCGTCTTTACTTTTCCCCCTGACCGGATAGCGTATCGACATGTTGCCTTCCCTGCTTTTCCTGGCATAGCTGCGCATGACCTCACCCAGCAAACGCAGGCGCCGTGTCTGCAGGCCAAATACAAACAAACCACCAAGCAAGGCTGCAATCAAAGCGACCATCAACACCTGCAGTGATGTGTCAACAATGTAACTATTGCCCAGCATGTGCACCACATGATCATACTGCTCGCCACCGAGCACAATGTACAGATACCCCTGCAGTCCGTCTTTATTGGATATTTTCGCCGCAGAAAAAACTTTCTGACCACCAAGTGTACGCGGATCATCACCTTTAAGCGGATACCTGACCTTCCCATCAAAAAATTTATTTAACGGCTCAAGGTCGATTCGGGTCCTTTTTACTTTTCCCGCTGGTGCGTGATAGCCCATGATTACACCTTGCTTGTCGAGCAAGTACAATTCGATGCTGGGATTGATGACCATCAAATCATGGAACAGGGGATCGGATGCTGCATAATTGATCATCTGGTTCTGAATTAATTCCTGTTCAGCAACAATATGCTCAGCCAGTTTGCTGTTGAGTTTCTGAACCACTTCCTGCTGATACAGCGCACTGGAGCGTCCTATCAACTGGATCAGGATTAATCCGACCAGACACAGTAAAACAAATAAAGTTAATCCAATACGACTATAAAGCGTTCTAAAAATCACCTGACCGCCTTATTTATGTCATTCGAAAACTTGTAGCCAACGCCCCAGACAGTAATGACATACTGTGGCTTTGCCGGGTCAGCTTCAATCTTTGCTCGCAGGCGATTGATATGTGAATTGACCGTATGTTCATAGCCGTCATGTCCATATCCCCATATGCTACTAAGCAGCTGTGAGCGGGTATAAACTCGACCGGGATGACTGGCAAAGTGCCATAACAAATCAAATTCTTTGGCTGTGAGCTCGATATCATTATTACCCAGCAGCACCTGTCGCTTGTCCGGATCCACAGACAGTTCACCAAATTTCAGCTTTTCAGATATTTCTGCTGCTAGCGATAGCTGATATTGTTGTGCCCTGCGCAATATCGCGTTTACTCTGGCTACCAGTTCGGGAACGCTAAATGGTTTTGTAAGGTAATCATCTGCTCCAACTTCCAGACCTAGCACGCGGTCCAGCTCTGAAGTCTTTGCTGTCAGCATCAGTACCGGTGTAAAGTTGTTTTCTCTGCGCATGAACCTGCATATATCCATGCCATCCATGCCGGGCAGCATAAGATCTAATATGATCAACTGGTAATCGCCAGTAAGTGCTTTATCCAGACCCGTCTTACCATCAGCCACATGATCAACCTGCAAATGCTTGCCACGCAGGTTGACCATCACTAAATTAGCAATATCCGTATTATCTTCAATGACAAGTATATTTTTTGGCATGCTGGTATGGGACATAAGTCATTCGACAGCCAATAACGGCTAATGTTCTCGACCCTTTGCGTGGAATTCAGCTTAGCACCCAAATATCACGGGAATATCACAGGAATATCACAAACAATCATTACCCTCGGCAAAAGCCCGGCCAGACATTTTCCGTAATCAGTGTAGAGTAGATTGGACGGGTTCAGAGAGTCTGTTGGTGAACTTCTGTACTTTCGGATATTCCTTTTATCGACTGTTTCTGCCCGGGACATATGAAAAAAAACAGAATATCGACCAGTGTAGTTCGGCAAGCCATGGCATTTAGTGGTACGATTTCGTGTGTTTAAAGAAGGAGGAACTCAACATGCCGGGTTACACTAAAATAATATCCGCCTCATTCACTCTGCTCACAGTGAACCTCTGTGTCTGTGCAGCTGCAATGGCTGCCCTGCACGATGGCATCCCTGTAATAAACGATAATAAACACGCCGGTAATACGGAGAATACAGAAACTTTAATTATTCCTGCCGATGGCTTCGTCGAGTCGTTGACTTATGGCGATCAACTGGCACAGGCTACTCCTGTAGCACCAGGGGCACCTGTAGCGCCCAGTGCACCCGTTGCCCCAGCAGCCCCTCCCGTTGCCCCAGCAGCAGCTGTAGCACCCGGTTATCCTGTAGCACCGGCTGTCCCTGAATACCCGGAAGACCCTGAAGTCCCGGAACATCCTATAATTCCAGACGCTCCTGATACTCCCGTCGCTCCGTCTGCTCCTCCTGCTGCAAAAGGAGCCGCCACAGCACCGGGTGCTGACGTAGCCCCGGATCTCCCTGTTGCACCGCCTATTCCTGAATATCCGCCAATCTTTGCTGCTCCGATAGCAGCGCCTGCTCCTGTTGCGCCAAAAGATACTGATGAGGCTGAAGATTCTGAGGCTGACAAATAAGAAACTTTTAATTCTTGATACACAAGGGTCCGTGTAGTGAATAACTACACAGACCCTCCTGCATTACTGTCATGATGCATCAATGCGATTTGTCAGGAAATGTTGACATACCTCATTTACTGCAATGCTGATTATCTAATTCACTTCAGTTTTATCCAAAACTGTCTGAGGTAATGCTGTCATACCAGCCTTTTGCATATCGTGCTTCCTGTTTACGGAAATTGGCATCTGCCTCTTTTGGACTGACACCCCCTGAACCTTCGACTTTGTATATGCCTTTATCATCACTGAAACGATATACGGCGGCGACTGAAATACCATAGTCAGGCGATACCAGGCTATAACAGGTGTTGACATATGATGGCTCAGGCATTTTAGTGCCATGGACTGCAGAGACTATCGCGGCAGCACAGACTTTACCCTGGCTATTTGCGGCAAAACCGGATTTCGGCATTTTTCCTGCAATGGAAGCATCGCCAATAACATGGATATCAGAGTGTACTTCCGATTCGAATGTTCTCTGGTTAACCGGACACCAGCCGTCGCTGTTTGTTAGTCCCGCAGTATGTGCAATCAAACCTGCTTTTTGAGGCGGTATAAAGTTAATGACTTCTGCCTGGTGTTTATCACCCGATTCCGAGTGAATGGTTTTATTTTTAACATCAACATGATCAATGCGTCCGCCAGTATCTCCACTAACCCATTCGATCATGCCGGGATAGAGTTTTTCCCAGCCCTGCATGAATAATGGCTGCTTGGAAAATTTTTCTTTCGCATCCAGGATCAGGATCTTTGAATTTGGTTTATGCTGTTGCAGGTAATGCGCTATCAGGCTAACCCGTTCATAGGGTCCGGGTGGGCAGCGGAATGGGTTTTCAGGCGGGGCGATTATAAATGTACCGCCATCTTTCATTGCTACCAGCTGGTCTCGTAATAGTGTCGTTTGCGGTCCACCCTGCCAGGCGTGCGGAATAAGTTCCATATCACTGGCGTTCATGCCTTCGACATCTTCCCATCTAAAATCAATACCGGGTGATAGTACCAGTCGGTCATAAGACAGCTTTTCGCCGTTGCCAAGTGTTATCTTTTTTGCGGCAGCGTCAATTTGTGTCACCTTGTCGTGCACGACATTTATGCCACGTTTTACATGTGCATGATAACCATAACTAATACTGTCCAGGTCTCTCATGCCGCTGAGGACAGCATTGCTAAATGGGCAGGATGTAAAACGTTTCGATGGTTCGATGAGTGTTACTGACAGGCCCGGATCAAACATATTCAGGTACTTGGCACAGGTTGCACCACCAAAACCCCCGCCGACGATTATTACCCGTGCCGATGGATTATTACTCTGTGCGAAAACCGTTAACGGATTAAAGCTGGCCAGCATCATACCGGAGCCGCCTAATAGTTTGATAAACCGCCTTCGATCATAGGTATTCATAGCAGTCTCCTGTTAGTGTTTCGAGAAAAATTCAGCAATGAGCTGGATCTCCTGATCGCTATAGCCATTGGCGTGCCTGCCCATCACTGTTGATGGCCTGGCACCACTTTGAAAGTCCTTTAATGATTCAACAATAAAGCTTGCAGACTTGCCGTTTATGGCGGGAATTGCACCGGGGCTTTTACCATAGGTACCGTGACAGCCTGCGCAGGAATTAGCGAGCATCGCAGCCTGGCTGATTTCGACTGCCAGGCCAGTGGCTGAAACAACAAGAGAAGAAAAAAACAGCAAAATTGTGGCAGTTATTTTGATATGCATATCGTCCCTCCAATACTACTTATTAAAATGGGTGGTATTACGTCTATCTTCACTCTACCATAAATAATAAAAGTTTTAGATTTACTTAATAATATTAATATTAGTAGATACAGTAATCCCGGGATCAGATCCTAAGCTAATCTTCAAATAGTAAAAAGCTGGCTCTGCTCCCGGGCTTGCCGCTGCTAGAACGTCTCAGCTGCGACATTTTTTCCTGCTTTGCTGCCAACACCTGGCAGGAACATCGGTACATCTTTTTTATACTGCTTATATTCAGGCAGTGCATTTTCCAGATCATGTTCTTCCAGTCTTGCACCGACAAAGATATAACTGGTGCACATTACTGCAAATACCAGGTGCGCAACAGTCATCGTTGGTGCTGCCCACAGACCGATCATAAGCCCTACATACAGCGGGTGGCGCATGTAGCGATATAGCCACGGTTTTTTGAATGGAAGATGTGTATATGGCTTACCCTGAAAGTATAACCATACCTGGCGTAGACCAAACAGGTCGAAGTGGTTGATCTGGAATGAGGCAAGAAACAGCATTCCCCATCCTGTGGCGAACAATAAATAGATCACGACGATGGCTACAGGATCGGTAACCTGCCAGATAACTCCTCCCAGTGGCTGCCAGAAATAAATGATAGCGGCCAGCAGCAGTGATGATGCCAACACATAGGTGCTGCGTTCAGCTTCTGCAGGTATCACTTTTATCCACAAACGCTTGAATGCTGGCCTTGCCATAATACTGTGTTGCAATGCAAACGCACTGAGCAAACCAATATCAATTATCAGTGCTTCGATTAAGTTGTTATGAGCAACCGAATCAAGTGAAGGTGTTACCAGGATATTACCAATGAATAAAATGGCATAGGTAAATACCACGAAGAATAGCGCATAACTAGCAACACCATATGTCAGCACCAGTGATTTTTTAAACATTTTCCAATCTCCTTTGTTTACGTTAATTTTTACTTATGTAGCGGCTAATTTATGGCGCTGTATAAGCAAGGCCACTCAATATTTCTATCATCACCAGCTTTGCTTGCTTGATGATGCGTTTAAGATCCTGTTGTTGTTTACTTTGTAGAATGTTCATTTGAATATCCTCATTTGTTTGTTTCCAATCCTATGCAACGCTTTGTCGTCTCGATTAGTTTTACCTTGATTCCGATATGCACAGAAATTCAAGGTGAGTAGGAAATCAGCTCCGGCGAACATCTTTTACTGATAACTGTGGATTGTCATGATTGTGCAACAAGGGCCTGCCGTTCAGGAAACAGTCAACAATGTACAGAGATCGACCCCTGGAAGTGGTGGGCATCACGCGTTTTTGTTTGTTGTTGATAAGAGGCATTGTTATGGTAGATATGTTCATGGTATTTCTCCTTTAGCTGGTTTGTTGAGATCGAATCTGAGTAGTGATTCGATGGTTAAATGTTAGCGCTGGGAGACTGGTATGAATGCTTTCAATTTTGTAGTATCAAACTACACATATTGTAGTAATCAACTACTAATACTGGATTAACTGGATTAAAGGGAGCAAAGCAGTGGAATATGGTCAGTTCTGTCCGGTTGCAAAGGCACTTGAAGTGCTTGGTGAACGTTGGACAATTCTTATCGTTCGCGAACTGCTGATGGGTGGCAGTCGTTTCAATGAATTACAGCGTGGCCTCAACCAGATCTCTCCGACCATGCTTACCAGACGACTCAATGAGTTGAGCGATGCTGGTATTGTCATACGCAAAAAAATACCCGGCCAACGCGGTTATGAATACTTCCTTACTGAAATGGGCAATGAATTACTGCCGGTAGTGGAATCCATTGGAAACTGGGGTATGCGCTGGGCGCGCGGTAAAATGGATGATACAGATCTTGATCTGGAATTACTGATGCTTTACCTGAAACGAAGTATTCGACCGGACAAACTACCTGGTAATGAAACCATTATTCGCTTCAAGTTTACTGATATCGATCAATTCAGCAACTGGTGGATAGTCGTTACAGATGACGACACTGACGTTTGTGTGCGTGATCCGGGAAAAGATGTCGATGTATATTTCACCACCGACTTGCGTACCATGATAGAAGTCTGGATGGGCGATACGCCATATAAAAATGCGGTAAGCGATGGTCGATTAAAACTGGTTGGTCCGTCTGCGCTGACGCGCAATGTGACCAGCTGGCTTTCTTCCAGTTTTTTCTCTGGTATACCACCTGCTACGGCGATTCAGTAAGTATCTAGTAAAAGAGGAAAAGTTTTACGATTATATATTGCGAGTTTATGTGATATCTGACAGGCAATCCCTTATTCACTGGATCTTCTAACTGGAAGCCCCACTGTGGACAGGGGTTGATAACGGTTTTTCCTGGTCATCGCTCGCTATGTCACACTCCCTGTAGATTTACAAAAAGTGAAATGTCTATGCAGAATAAGACCACCAACAACGAACATACTCGCACTGGCCTGACTATTGATGCCCTCGAGAGGGCATACAACGACAACCTGTTTTATCTTCAAGGCAGGTCTTACGAATTTTCCAGTGCCAACGATCGCTACATGGCAGCTGCATATACAGTACGAGATCGTATGCTTGAGCGCTGGATAAAAAGTGCCCAGACATACAAGCAGCAATGTGCCCGCACTGTCTGTTACCTGTCCGCTGAATACCTTCTCGGTCCCCATCTCGGCAACAACATGATTAATATGGGCATCATGGAAAAGGCCTACGAGGCATCTGAGAAGATGGGACTGGACATCGAGGAGATACTGGAAACCGAAGTTGAGCCGGGTCTCGGCAATGGTGGCCTGGGGCGACTGGCCGCCTGTTATATGGATTCACTCGCCACCCTGCAAATACCGGCCATTGGTTATGGTATACGCTACGAATTCGGCATCTTTGACCAGCTGATCGTAGACGGCTGGCAGGTAGAGAGAAGTGACACCTGGCTGCATAATGGCAATCCCTGGGAGTTGCCCCGCCCCAAACTCAGGTTTGGTGTTGGCTTTGGCGGCTATACAGAGCATTACACCGGTGATGATGGCAATCTGCACGTAAGATGGGTACCGGAACTGGTCGTCAACGGTATGGCCTACGATACACCGATCCTCGGCTACGGTGTAAACAATACAAATCTGCTACGTCTGTGGAAGGCTGAAGCGGCCAAGTCGTTTGACTTCCAGGCCTTCAATGTAGGGGATTACTACGAAGCAGTGCGTGCAAAGATAGAGGCAGAGAATATCTCCAAGGTACTGTATCCAAATAATGAGCCGGACGCCGGCAAGGAACTGCGACTCAAACAGCAGTACTTCTTTGTCTCCTGCTCGCTGAAAGACATGATCCGTCTAAACCTGAGAGGTGCGGACTCGCTCGATCACTTTCATGAAAAGTTCACCGTACAACTCAATGATACACACCCGGCAATAGCAGTGCCAGAGTTGATGCGTCTGCTGATGGACGAGCATCATATGACATGGGACAAGGCCTGGGACATCACACATCGCTGCTTTGCCTATACCAACCACACGCTGCTCCCCGAAGCCCTGGAAACCTGGTCACTAAAGCTGTTCCAGCGCCTGTTGCCACGCCACCTCGAGATCATCTATGAGATCAATAAGCGTTTCCTCGATGATGTGCGTATGCACTTTTTAACTGACGACGGCGGTCATGTCGAACGCATGTCCATTATCGACGAAAAAGGTGGTGGTCATGTGCGTATGGCGAA
Organism: Gammaproteobacteria bacterium; assembly: GCA_029287435.1. Classification (GTDB taxonomy): domain Bacteria; phylum Pseudomonadota; class Gammaproteobacteria; order SZUA-229; family SZUA-229; genus JABDQW01. The sequence continues at coordinate 41,870 of JARFRD010000063.1, read as the reverse complement.
CCTTGCCTGCGTCGGTAGCTATGCCATTAACGGGGTTGCTGAATTGCACACCGAGTTACTCAAATCGACAGTACTGAAAGATTTTCACGAGCTATGGCCGGACAAGATCAGCAATGTGACAAATGGTGTAACACCGCGACGTTTTATGGTGCTGAGCAATCCGGGTTTAAGCGCGCTACTGACTGAAAAGCTTGGCACTGGCTGGATCAGGGATTTGAATCAATTGCAGGGACTTGAGCGGTTTCTAGAGGACGATGAATTCTGTCACCGCTGGCGTAAGATTAAAATTGCTGTCAAGCGTGATTTAGCAGACTGGATGGAAAAAAATATCGGTATACGGGTTGATGCTTCATCTCTGTTCGATATCCAGGTCAAGCGTATCCATGAATACAAGCGTCAACATCTTAATCTGCTGCACATAGTGACGCTATACAACCGCATCAAGCTGGACCCGGGCATTGATATCAGCCCTCGTACTTTCATCTTTGGTGGCAAGGCAGCCCCCAGTTATTTGATGGCCAGGCTCATCATCAAGCTAATCAATGCTGTCGCTGATGTGGTCAACAATGACCCCGATGTTGCAGGCCGTATCAAGGTAGTGTTTGTACCTGATTTCGGTGTCAAGCGCGGCCAGCGAATCTTTCCGGCAGCAGACCTTTCCGAGCAGATCTCCACAGCGGGCATGGAAGCATCAGGCACTGGAAATATGAAGTTATCCATGAACGGTGCACTGACCATCGGGACACTGGATGGCGCCAATATTGAAATCCGGGAACAAGTAGGTCAGGAGAATTTTTTCCTGTTCGGCTTGACAGCCGAGCAGGTTGCCGAGAAGAGCCGCAACGGGTTTAATCCAAGCGATATCTACCATGCCGATCCCGAGTTGAAAGCAGCTATCGACCTCATCGACAGCGGTTTCTTTTGCCATGGAGAGACAAAAATATTCCAGCCGTTGGTGAACAAACTGCTGCAGCGTGACCCCTTTATGGTGCTGGCCGACTATCGCAGTTACGTAAATTGTCAGGACGGAGTCGACCAGGCATTTCGTGATACAGAACACTGGACCCGTATGTCCATTCTGAATGTTGCACGGATCGGCAAATTCTCGTCGGACCGTTCTATTAGGGATTATTGCAGCAATATCTGGAATATAACGGCCGTACCGGTGGAATTGTAGTAATCAACTGCAGATGAATAGCTACACCTGATATTTATGATTTTATATCATGCACCAGCAACTATCACACAGGATACATATACAATGGCCTCTTACCTTCGGCGTTGCAATCAAACTATTTGAGCGATCATGACGACTGACCAGGCACAACTATTTGGATTACTGTTGTTCGTTTTTGTATTCCTGATCTGGGGTCGTTGGCGCTATGATCTTGTAGCCTTTGTCGCTTTGATTGCCGCACTGATAATGGGCGTTGTTCCGAAGCAAGAAGCCTTTTCCGGATTCGGCCATCCCGCCACAATCATCATTGCACTGGTGTTAATCGTCAGCAAGGGCCTGTCAAACTCTGGTGCTATTGAACTGATTGCCAAACAGGTCAGCCGTTTCGCGGTATCGCTACAGACACATATCGCCGTGATGGCTGGGATTTCAGCTGCGCTGTCAGCCGTGATGAATAATGTCGCCGCTCTGGCCATGTTGATGCCGGTAGACATCCAGGCTGCCGCAAAAGCGAAGCGAAGTCCGTCGCTGACACTTATGCCTTTATCCTTCGCATCGATACTTGGTGGCATGATTACACTGATAGGAACACCGCCCAACATCATCATTGCAGAGTTTCGTCAGAGCTCGCTAGGTGAGAGTTTTAGCATGTTCGACTTCGCACCGGTTGGACTGGCGTGTGCCGCGGTCGGCGTGCTATTCGTGACACTGGTGGGCTGGCGACTGCTACCCAAAGACCGCGTCAGCCATGATTCTACACAGGAATTGCTTGATGTCAGCGGCTACATCGCGGAACTGCATGTAGCGGAGGGATCACCTGCCATCAAACAGCGTGTACGGGATCTCGATAAGATCGCCGATGAAAACGATGTGGCCATCGTTGGTCTGGTACGACGCGGCAAGCGCCAGCCCGGTCAGGCCAGGCTGGTAGAAATTCGCAAAGGCGATATCCTGGTTGTCGATGCAGCACCGGAAGACATGGACAGGTTCGTCGGTGCTCTTAAACTCGATTTTTCCAGCAAGGGCAAGGATACCAGCCCTCTTAGCGGTGAAGACATGTCGCTGTGGGAAGTGGTGGTGCCCGACGGCGCCAGGATAGAAGGTCGGACGGCTGAGTCCCTGCAGCTGCAATACCGACATGGCGTGACACTGCTGGGGGTATCGCGGCAGGGAAAACAATTCCGTGAACGTGTACGCCAGCTGCAGATTAAAGAAGGTGATGTACTATTATTATACGGTGCCAGCGACCTGTTGGCAGAGATCACCTACTGGCTCGGCGCCCTGCCTCTGGCGGGTCGCAGTCTCGACCTCATCAAGCGCCACAAAGCCTGGCTGGCTGTCGGCCTGTTTGCCGCAGCGATAGCATCAGCCAGCTTTGGACTGCTTTACCTGCCAATCGCACTGGCGGCAGTGGTTGCCAGTTACGTGATGTTCAATATCGTACCGGCGCGCCATGTCTATGACTCCATCGAGTGGCCGGTAATCGTATTACTGGGCTCAATGATCCCGATTGGCAGTGCACTGGAATCGAGTGGTGGTACGGCATTAATAGCCGAAACAATTACCACGATGTCGGCCGGTTACTCACCGGTGGTCGTGCTGACCCTGCTGATGGTGGTCACCATGACCCTGTCAGACGTCATGAACAATACAGCGACGGCTGTTATTGCGGCACCGATTGCGGTCGATATTGCCAACCGCCTTGGAGTCAATGCCGATCCGTTTCTGATGACTGTAGCCGTGGCAGCATCCTGTGCCTTTCTGACGCCCATCGGGCACAAGAACAATACGCTGATTATGGGGCCCGGTGGTTACCGTTTCGGAGACTACTGGCGCATGGGGCTACCGCTCGAGCTACTTATAGTGCTGGTATCGATTCCGGTGATACTGTGGGTTTGGCCGTTATAATACGTGAATGTAGTTAATTGAGGTCTTCAGTCTTACTTGTTGCAATGTAGACCACACGCTCGGCGATGTTAGTTGCTCGGTCACCTATTCGCTCAAAGCTATGTGTGATCCACAGGGTATGAGTGGAGATCATGAAATCATCCGGATGTTTGCTCTGCCAGTCAAACACCTGTCTGATAATATCCTGCTCAGTGTCATCGACCTGGTTGTCCACCTCGGCGGCTTCGCGGGCCCACTGTCTGTCGTGATCCCGGTAGGCCTTCCAGACGCTGGCCAGCATTTGTCTGCAAAGTTCACCAAGATGCCCAACTGCTTTGGCAATCTCCTCAGGGGGTGAGGCCTTCATTTGCTGCACATTACTGGCCACATTGGCAGCATAGTCGCCGATGCGTTCAAGCTCGGAGGCGATCTGCATGTCTGCGATTAGTTCACGAAGATCACGAGCCATCGGCTGCATACGCGCAATAACTGCCACACACTCTTCCTCAGTACGGTGATACAGTTTATTGATTTCAGCATCACCATCAATGATCGTCTGCGCCAGCTGGATGTCATGATGCCTGATGCACAGCAGAGCATCGCCCAAGGCCTTGTCTACCGATTCGAACAGGCCGGCTAGCAGTTTGCGTACACTGCTTTCACGGCGGTCGATCATCTGTGTCTGTGCTGGCATTATTGTCTACTCGGTATAGTCCCGGTGCCTGCTAAATAATACCAATAAACCGGGATTTGAGATCAAAGACGAAAGATAAAGGATGAAAGATAAAGAAGAAAACAATACCGTTTAAGACCCTCTTCTTATCTTTAATCTTTCATCCATAGTCTTTCCCTTCCCTCCTTACATCGCCATTTCGAGGTCGTCATTGATGGCCTTGAGACCAGCCGCTGCACAGGCTTCGTCGGTTGTACCGGACGGCGCGCCACTGACTCCGATACCACCAAGGATCGTGCTACCAGCAGTAATAGGCAAACCACCTGCAGAGGTTATCAAACCGTCTATCTTTGGTGGTGCGAACGGTGAGGTAAAGCGGGATTCAAGTTCTGATGTCGGAGAATTGAAATTCAATGCAGCGTAGGCTTTCTGCTTGCTGATCGGCACAGTAATTGGCATCGCCAGAGAATCCCTGAGTACTACCTGGGAATGACCACCGCGGTCAATTACCGTAACTGCTACGCTCAGCCCCTCTTTACGGCAGGCAGCAATTGTTGCCTGTGCGGCCTTTACAGCCATATCCATAGCGAGACGCTGGACAGGCAGCACCATGGGATCATCGGCCTGTGCAGCACCTGTGTTTAATAATGCAGCGATTGTTAGCATTAGGGTGTGTTTTTTCATGTGATCTTTACTCCTTAATGAGTTATGGTTTACCAGCTTCATTAGCAGACTATTTAATAAAAGCAAAATAGTGTTCTCTCAGCAAAGCGTCGTCCTACACCTGACAGTGCAGAAAACGATGTCCAGTGACACTTATTACGCTTAACATTACGCTTAATAGTATGCTCCTGTGAAATACGTACTGTTTGGAACTTAACATGTTATTGTTGCATTAGCACTGGAATCTACATATTTGATATGAACATATTCTCAGTAAAAAAAATATCCCTGAAATTAAACAACCTCATCTACATGGCTGCTGCCATAATACTACTCTATGCAGCATCCAGTAACCAGATGATGGCTGCGGAAATGCAACCATTCGCAGACACTCACCTGCACTACAACGCAGACCAGGCAGAGATAACCGAAACCGGCGATGCTCTGCGGGTGTTAATAGAGAACAATGTGGTCTTTGGCATCGTGTCGAGTAGACCACCGGCACTGGCACTAGAGCTGGCAGAGGCATCTGGTGGCTGGATCATACCGTTTTTCATGCCTTACCTGGAAGCGGAGCGAAAGGCCGACTGGTTCTTCGATGAACGTGTCCTGCCAGCAGCGAGAGACGCACTGGCATCAGGGCGTTACAAGGGACTGGGCGAGATGCATCTAATATCCGGTTTTACGCCCTCGCTTAAGCATCGCAACGAGATCATCGATGGCATCCTCGATCTGGCCGAGGAGTTCGATGTCCCGGCCCTGATTCATGCCGAGGCATCAAGCCACCTGTATTTTCTCCCGTTGTGCCAGCGTCACCCAAGGGCCAGGATTGTCTGGGTTCATGCCGGTAGCAGACTTCGCCCATCTCGCGTAGGCAAACTAATGCGCGCCTGTCCAAATGTCTGGGCCGACCTGTCAGCAAGGGATCATATGCGCTATGGAAAGACCAATCCGATAGTTGATGATGATGGCAAGCTGCTGCCTGAATGGCATGACCTGGTTATGGAATTCCAGGACCGCATCATGCTCGGTTCCGATCCCTACTACTACGAGGGTACTGCCACATGGGAAGGAGCCAACACGGGCTGGAACCACGTTACTGAGGTGCTCGCTTTTCATCGTCGCTGGCTGAGCCAATTACCTGTCGACGTAAGACAGAAACTGGCACTGGGGAATGCGGTGAGGTTTTATCGTCTGTCGATTGAAAAAGACCTGCGCGCAAACTGGAAAAAGGGCAAAGAGTGAAAGCAAGATGAATGCAGATATCGTGTAGAACCTATACTATTGTCAACTTTTTACAGAATACTAAGGTCTTACAAAGACCTGTCCATGTTGCTATGTACTTCCAATAAAGTTTCATATCAGGTTATACTCGAAAAAAAAGAAACAAGAAAAAAGAAATCAGAAAGGCCGTTTTTATAAGGTTATCAGCATTTCCAGGAGGAGAATGATGTATAACAAACTAAAAGCATCCTTGATGGTGCTGCTTGGCTGCCAGTTAATCTGCATAAGTATGCAGAGCCAGGCTGAATGGGTCGAATGGATACTCGACCCGACCATTGAATTACGTGGAGAGAGTAATCTTAATCTCTCTTCCTTCAGTGCGGATGAAGAAAGTGATGAGGCCCTGCGCCTTGTGCTGGATGGTGGTCGCTACTTTCAAATGAGCGATTCATCGCGATTACGGCTAAGCGCTGAATTCGAGGCTGAGACCTATAATGAATTTGATTTGCTTAACAGTGTCGCTATCAGTGGCAAGCTTGCTGTAATACATAAATTCGGTTTGGGGCCAAAAGTGCCCTGGATCAGCCCCTACCTGACATATGGCTATATGGATGTCAAAGATGATATCCGTAGCGGCAACTTCGGTGATATAGGAATCGCTGCAGGCAAACGTCTGACCGACCGCTTTGATATGTCTGGCAGTCTGGAATACAGCAAGTCAAATGGTAAACGAGGTATTCAGATTGTCCCCCCTATCAGCTCAGATGTGTTCGATCAAAATCGCTGGACAGCCGCCATAGAGGGTAATTTTCTACTGACTAATAGACTTATTCTGCTGGGCGCTGTAAAACATTACGATGGTGATTTTATTTCCGCCTGCACTACGGGTAATGTAGGCACTGTGCTGGAACTGGAAGATGTCCAGGCCATCACTGCTGATGCCGTTTTCGGCGGCTGTGTTTATCGTCTCGATGGCGATGGCAACAGTGCCTCGCTGGACCTGGGCTATGCTACAGGCCGCCATTCTTCGCTTAATATTGGCGCAGAATACCTGGCCGGAAAGGCCGATGTGCTCGAATACCATAACACTATATTCCGCGCCAGCTTCATGTACAGTTACTGAGGATTGATGCCATGATACTGAATAAAACAACTCTCTCACTGGCAACTGGTGTGTTGTTGTCCTGCGCATTATCTACGGCGCACGCAGCCACTGTAATCGCCTCTGTTAGTGAAAAAGGTAAGGCACAGTTAGGTAATGCTGTTGTCTATGCTTTTCCAGTCGCCGGGCTTACGGAATCTGAAAAAAACGGTGGTAAACAGATCATTGATCAAATCGACAAGGAGTTTGTTCCACATGTCTCAGCTATCCAGACCGGGACCAGCGTCGACTTTCCCAACCATGACAAAATTCGCCATCACGTCTATTCTTTCTCGCCAGCCAAATCTTTTGAGATACCGCTGTACAAGGGGACACCCGCTTCACCGATAAAATTCGAGCAGCCCGGTGTTGTTAAACTTGGCTGCAACATCCACGACTGGATGGCTGCCAATGTTTTCATAACAGATACTCCTTATTTCGGTATTTCTGATGCTAGTGGTAATGTTGTGCTAAGGGATTTACCTGCAGGCAGCTACAAGATTTATGTATGGCACCCGCAGCAGACTGCAGACACCAATAGTACCGCTCAACAGGTAGTCCTGAAAGATGCTGAGTCGCATGCGGTGAGTTTTACGGTAGAAAAGAAGAAACAATGGGTTCCCTTCAGGGCACCAACCAGTGCAGCGAGCAGCTACTAGTATTTTCCAGTTCAAAAACTTCAGGACCCGCCTGCTAATATTTCTGATCTCGTTGCTGGGCACGGTACTGGGTGCGGTGTTCTTTTCAGTAAACCAGGCGAATATATCTAACGCCCGGTTGCACCTGGAAGATGCGCTGCAGTTAACTGCAAACTCCTTCGCCAGATCACTCAGGGGCCGTGAAAAGATTTTGACTGAAAAGGTCAGGCTGCTGTCCAGTGATTTTGCATTCAAGTCAGCTTTTGCAACACGTGATACTGAAACTATTCGCTCGGTGCTGAAAAATCACCAGCAACGTGTTGGTGCAAACATCATGTTGCTGCTTTCACTGGAAGGTGAAACGATTGCTAACACCACAGATAGTGGCAGAGGTGACAGTTCGCCAGCACTGGATGATTTGCTTACAGCGGCGATGAGCAGTAGCCATGGCGAAGCATCGGCGATTCAGATCATTGATAATATCGCTTACCAGATGGTCATCGTACCTCTGTTTACACCTGAGCCAAGTGCCTGGATTCTTATTGGATTTGTGGTCGATGATAGTTTCAGCCTCGAACAGGGGGAGTTCACACGCTCTGAAGTCAGTCTGCTGTACCATTATAAAGACAGGCCCTGGCAGATTGTCAGTTCCACACTGCAGGACGAAGCAAAATCACAGTTAACGGAGGCCATCGCCAGCAATATAGTATCGACCAGCCGTGTATTCGATCTTTTACTGCAGGGTGAGGAGTATCTATCTCTCATACTTAAGGTGCAAAAAGGCGCAACAGGAGAAAGCATTGCTGTGCTGCAGCGATCACTGGATGACGCACTGGCGCCTTATCTAAGATTAAGAACCCTGATGTTTATGCTTTTCAGCAGTGGTCTGGCAATGTCAATCGTCGGCGCAATAATGATCGCACGCGGGCTCAGTCACCCGATTGAACAGCTGGTTAAGACTGCAAAGCGCATTGAGAACGGTGATTACAGCGAAGGTGTGACAATCCAGCGGCAGGATGAAATTGGAACGCTGGCGACTTCGTTTAATAGTATGGTGGAAGGGCTTGCTGAACGGGACAGGGTGCAAAGTTTGCTCGGCAAGGTGGTCTCGCGCGAAGTCGCCGATGAACTACTCAGCAAGGGGATAGAGCTTGGCGGTGAAGAACGTGAAGTCACGATACTGTTCTCAGATGTACGAGATTTCACAAGTCTCTGTGAACTTCATGAACCTAACGAAATTCTAAATCTGCTGAATCGCTATCTAACACACATGAGTAATTCAATCGAAGAGCATGGTGGTATAGTCGATAAATATATTGGAGATGCCATCATGGCCCTGTTTGGTGCACCAGTGTTCAAAGAGGACAGTCCGCAAAATGCAGTTGATTGTGCATTGGAGATGCAGACTGAAATAAGGCTGTTAAACCATGAACTGGCGAAAGACGGGCTGCAGCCACTGACCATCGGTATAGGTATCAATACCAGCAAAGTGGTCGCCGGTAATATGGGCTCGTCAAATCGCCTTAACTACACAGTCATCGGAGATGGTGTCAATCTGGCATCCCGCCTGGAAGGGTTGACCAAACTATACGGCACGGAAATTATTGTCAGCCAGTCTACCCGCGACCTGTGCCCGGACCTGCTCTTTCGTGAGCTTGATCGGGTTCAGGTCAAAGGGAAGTCAGATTCCGTCGCAATATTTGAACCACTATCAGTAGCGGAGGCATCATCGGCTAGTAGCAAATCTGCACTGCATCAGTACCACCTGGCTATTGCGCACTATCGTTCCCGTGAATGGGATGAAGCAGAAAGACTCTTTAATCAGTTGCTTGTCGATGATAGTGACAAAAAGATCTATCAACTTTACCTCGCACGGATTATCAAGTATCGACAAAACCCGCCATCTTCCGACTGGCATGGTGTTGCTGTCTGCAAAGAGAAGTAATCTATGTAGAGATTTAGTTAAAATTGACGGAGTTTCTAATTACATCCTGCGGGCTGTGTGCATGGTAGAGGTACCTGAGCATAAAATGTCAAGGTATAGTATAAATATGAAAAGGAAAATGATTAAAAACACTAGACAGCATTATTTTAAGTGATTGAGGTACATCATATGGACATAACACCTGAAGCATTCAGAGAGCATTTCCCTGCGATTGCTGAGCACTGTGGACCTGGTGAGCTGGAGGATCTGCTGGCGGCGATGGAAATGCGAAGCATCCATGCCGGTGAAACGGTGACAACTGACGGTGAATATTGCGATTCACTTTTTCTTGTCGTTGACGGAAAGCTTATTTCCCAGATTACCAGTGAGAATGAAATCATTCGTCTTGGGACACATGTAAAAGGTGGCTGCTTTGGTGAAGTGAATATTCTTGACCCGGGGCCCTCTACCAGTTCTGTAATCGCTACGAATGAATGTACACTCATTGTCCTGACCCATGATGCTTTCCGCGAACTGGACAAACGACATCCGCAAATGACTGGCAATATTTTACGTATGCTATCCTCGACCATGATACAACGTTGTCGAGTTGCCGATAAATTACTATTTAGCAAGTATGCCTATATTGAAGAGCTTGATGATAAAGATTCAAGCAAACACCGTGGACTAGTAGACTGGGGACGCGGTCTTTTACAAAAACTTCATGGCCATAAAGAGAGACAGCTATGAGTATGTATGAATATATGCAATCGATTCCTTTATTTAGCGAAATGACCAATGATGAGCTAAAAACTTTATCTCAATCGATGGTGGTAAAGGATTACCCTGATAAACATGTCTTTATATCAGAAGACCACAGTTCAGATACCTTATATGTAATTCTTGAAGGTGAAATTGAAATTACACACGAAAAAGATACAGAACGTGGACTTCAGCGTGTTTCGACATTGGGTCCAGGTGGCATAATAGGTCTACATAGTTTGATCGAGCACCACCGACCTATCGTATCCTGTCAGGCCAGGGGAAATGTAAAAGCCGCCTTTTTACCGAGCTCTGCATTTAACCTGCTATATCAGTACAATACCGGCCTCACACATCACTTTCAGTTGAATGTTGCTAAACAACTGGCCACTGACTACCGCAACATAGTCAAGGAACTAAAAGAAATGATGCTTTCAGACAGTGATGCCGAGTAGAGATTTTTAACAGGTTTTCATTTCCTCATCTGACTCCCTGCTGCCTGAATGCCGTGCTGGTTCGCGGGGCTTTTTCTATGTTCCAAATCAATCAGCTATTCAGCCCTGCACATATACTACGAGTGTGCCTTTTGCTCTGCCTTCAACATCCAGGCTAGCTTTATGACATCATGCTAGCGTATGCGAGCTGTCACTGGCATTAACTGAATATTGAACGAAAATGTCTTTCGTCTTTATTCTATAATCATTACCGTCATGGACTTGCATATATCCAGCCAGATCAGCATTCCCGAAAATGAGATCGAGCTCAGCGCTATTCGTGCCCAGGGCGCGGGTGGTCAGAATGTTAACAAGGTCTCATCGGCTATCCACCTGCGATTCGATATCAATGCCTCTTCCCTGCCTCAGACCTACAAGCAGCGCCTGTTAAGCCTGCGTGACCAGCGTATTAATAAGGATGGCATCATTGTTATTAAGGCACAGCGCTACCGCACACAGGAAAAAAATCGTGACGAAGCCCTGCAGCGCCTGTCTGAACTTATCCGTAGTGCCGCTGTTGTGAAAAAAAAGCGCAAGCCCACCCGCCCAACGAAAGCCTCGCAACAAAAACGTATGAATAGTAAAACAAAACGTGGACGGATTAAGGATCTGCGAAAGAAAGTGAGTTACGATGATTGATGGTCAGCAGCAGGCAGAAATAAAAAATATTAGAAAATTCTTAATCATCGTATATTCTTATATTAAGGCCGGTTGGCTATACGTTTTATAAAAATAATCAAATAACTATAAATTGACATGTCCTATGGAGAAAAAGATCCAGATATATATTTACCTGGAATGAGAGATTTGGCGTTAGAACATGATTAAATTATCAAATAAAAATCTAGCAGCTATCATTCTCATCATCATCGCTGTATTTGCGTATCTTCTGTTTAGCGGCTACCACAATGTGAAGGATACTCACACACAGGCTAAATTGATCATCGAGCAACAGCAGAAAAAGCATCAATTAGTATCTGAAATGTATAAAGCAGCGCGCGAGCGCTCACTGATACTGTTAACAATGCATGCTACTGATGATCTGTTTGAATTAGATGACCTACACCAGCAGCTCAGTAAACATGCATCGAGCTTCATCAATGCACGACAACAGCTTATGGCAATGGACCTCAGTGCAGAGGAGCGCTCTATTCTCGATGAGCAAATGAGCCTGGTAAGAATCAACGCCCCACTGCAGGATCAGGCGGCAGACATGTTCATCGTAGGTAACCAGGAGCAGGCTGAGAAACTACTGTTTGAAACAGCAATACCCGGCCAGCAACAGGTGTTGAATAAAACCGATGACATACTCGCCTTTTACAAAAGAAACACGAAAAAGGTTATCGCCGATATAGAACTGAGTGATGAAAATGCCAGCAGCAATTTTCAACGCCTGGCAGCAACACTTTTTATCATCGGAACGTTAATCGCTCTCGCTGCAATTCGTGCCACCCGACAGGAAAAGTCAAGGTTAATTCGTTCCGCCGAAAAGATGTCATACCAGGCTGCACATGACCCCTTGACAGGTTTAATCAACCGATGGAAGTTTGAATCCACCCTTGCAAAGCTACTTAAACGCATCGAAAGCGATGAAAAACACTTTGTTTTTTATCTTGACCTTGATCAGTTCAAAATCGTCAATGATACAGGGGGCCATCATGTCGGTGATGAATTACTCAAGCAGGTAGCAACTATAATGCGGTCATGTATCCGGAAATCGGATGTTCTAGCGCGTATTGGTGGTGATGAATTCGGCATCATCCTTGAATACTGCGATTTGGATTGTGCCAGAAACATAGCTGAATCCATTGTTCAGAAGATGCGGGAATTCCGTTTCTACTGGGAAAAAAACACTTTTCGAATTGGCGTAAGCATTGGCATGGTGCAAGTAGATGATACCACTCGTGACCTGGCAGAGATTCTCAAGAATATCGACTCCGCATGTTATGCCGCTAAAGATAGCGGCGGAAACCGCTTTCATGTTTATTCGGAAAGTGATCAGGAACTCATACATAGAAAGTCGGAAATGGACTGGGTTATCCATATTGAAAGTGCCCTTGAGCAGAACAGGTTTGTTCTCTTTGCACAGCCAATCGTGGCTACCAATGAAAACGACTCACATGTCAATTATGAATTATTAATCAGAATGAAGTCAGCGGAAGATGAACTGATACCGGCAGGTAATTTCCTGCCAGCGGCTGAGCGGTACAATAAAATGATTGATATAGATAGCTGGGTTGTGACAGAAGCCCTTTCTATTCTTTCTTATTCTCCACGATTTGTGGAAAGCATCGACTATTGTTCGATCAACCTGTCCTGCCAGTCCCTGACAAATGAAAAATTCATGGATTTCATCATAGAACAATTCAACAGGCATAAACATCTGTCAGAAAAAATTTGTTTTGAAATAACCGAAACGGCAGCCATTACCAATCTAATACAGGCGGATCGCTGTATATTGAAACTAAGAGAAATGGGTATACGATTTTCACTGGATGACTTTGGCAGCGGTCTTGCTTCCTTTGAATATCTTAAAATGCTACCCATTGACTACCTGAAGATTGACGGCATGTTTGTCCGGGACATTGTGACTGATCCCATTGACCGCGCGATGGTGAAGTCAATCCATGAGGTAGGCTCGGTGATGGGTAAAATTACGGTGGCCGAGTTTGTCGAAAATCAAGACATCCTGAATGAAGTTAAAGCCATTGGTGTACACTTTGCCCAGGGTTACACTATCGGTCGACCTATGCCTTTCGAGCAGGTTATTGACCAGCAGGAAAATGTAAGAATGAAAGCTTAAAAATAGTTTTCTATATCCTCTCTTGCCTTTTTACCCTGTCATTACGATTTCTTAATCAAATTTTCAAGCAGCTCCATCGGTAGTGGGAAAACGATCGTGTTGGATCGTTCACCAGCAATTTCGGTTAATGTCTGCAGATAGCGCAATTGCAAAGCCTCGTTTTGCTGTGACAGCGTTCTGGCTGCCTCGAGCAGTTTCTCTGCGGCCTGCATCTCACCTTCAGCATGGATCACCTTGGCGCGCCGGGTACGTTCGGCTTCAGCCTGTTTAGCGATCGCTCGGATCATGCTCTCGTCAAGATCGACATGCTTGATCTCAACATTGCTGACCTTGATGCCCCAGGCATCGGTCTGCTTGTCGAGAATGTTCTGGATATCAACATTGAGCTTTTCGCGTTCGGCCAGCATCTCATCGAGCTCATGCTGACCAAGTACGGAGCGCAATGTGGTCTGCGCCAGTTGGCTGGTAGCCATGTAGAAATTTTCTACCTGGATGATGGCCTTTTCAGAATCTACTACGCGGAAATAAACCACAGCATTGACCTTGACCGACACGTTGTCGCGCGAGATGACATCCTGGGTCGGAACATCCATGACAATAGTTCGCAGGTCTACGCGCACCATCTGCTGGATAAACGGGATGATGATTATGAAACCCGGTCCCTTGACCTTCCAGAATCGACCAAGCATGAAGACAACACCACGCTCATATTCACGCAGTATCCGGATTGCACTGGCGAGAAAGGCGATGACCAGCACCGCCACGATCAGAGTTGTATATGATGTCATGGTTTATCTCCTGTTGTATTTAGCTCTTCATTATCAGGCACCGGCTCGACATTTAACGTCAGTCCATCCAGACTAATTACCCGAATATGTTGATCCTTATGTACTGGCAAAGCCGTTTTTGCCTGCCAGGATTCGCTGTGTACGAACACCATGCCAGTATTATCAAAGTCATCCATGGCAATACCCGTAGCACCAAGCAATTGCTCGGAGCCACTGACAACCGGCCGACGCCGTGACTTGATCGCCATACCAACGAGCAGAATAAACACTACAGCACTGCTAATGGCAAAAGTTAGTATGATAGACAGATCAATACCGAATCCGGGAGCCTCTGTATCCATCATAATGACCGAGCCGATGACAAATGCCACAACGCCACCCATTCCCAGAATGCCAAAACTGGGCTGGTAGGCCTCGCCAATCATCAGTGCTATCCCGAGCAGAATTAATGCAACCCCAGCATAGTTGATCGGCAGCAACTGCAGGGAATAAAGCGCCAGCAGCAAGGATATCGCCCCAATCGTACCTGGCACGATAGCACCGGGATTGGAAAATTCCAGGATCAAACCATAGATACCGACCAGCAGCAGAATATAAGCGATGTTGGGATTGGTGATAACACTGAGCAGGCGGCTACGCCAGTCGGGCTTGAATTCACGAACCAGCAGGCCTTCAGTTTCGAGTATGATCGTCTTTTCCAGAATACTGACTTCACGGCCATTGATCTTCTGCAGCAGCTCCGCCATATTTGCCGCAATAAGATCGATGACATTCAGTTTCAGCGCCTCGCTGGCCTGCAGACTGGCGGCTTCACGCACGGCTTTCTCTGCCCAGTCCTGGTTTCGGCCACGTAGTTCCGCCAGGCCACGAATATAGGCGGCCGCATCATTGATGGACTTGCGCTTTGATGCATCCATATCGTCTGCCTTATCTACCGGGCCGGCATCGTCTGCACTATCCGCCGTCTTATCCGCCTTATCTGGTTTGTCAGACTTGCCTTTATCTGTTGATGGAAAACCACCGATTGCAACCGGTGTCGCTGCACCAAGGTTGGTGCCTGGTGCCATCGCCGCTATATGACTGGCATAGAGTATATAGGTGCCTGCACTGGCAGCGCGCGAACCGGTCGGAGCGACCCAGCTGACCACTGGCACTTGAGAGCTAGTTATGTTCTTGATGATGCCGCGCATCGCGGTATCCAGTCCGCCCGGAGTATCCATGCGAATAACAACCAGGCTGGCATTGTTCTGTTCGGCCTTTTGCAGAGCTCGCTCTATATAATCATCTGTTGCCGGGCCGATAGCATCTTCAATGGTTAATAGCAAGACATGTCTGCCGGTATCATTGGCCGATACCGTGTTCAGCAGAATGCCCATTGTCAACAGCAACAGAAAGACAATAGAGGTTTTCGCCTTTACAAACATAAACGCTCAACTCCTTGTTGAACTTCAGTCTACCACAGTGCATAAAGGTTTTACCTGTTACATTTTACATAACACCAAACACGTAATACTCAAAACTGTTTTGTTCAACCTTCCGACTTGCGTTTCACAAGCACCGGTTTTTTTACCGTGGCATCCTGCAACAACCTGAACATGGCAGACCAGCTTACCCACTTTCGTTCTCCCAACACCAGCATGCAGGGTGTCAGTACCAGTGTCAGCACCGTTGCAAAAGTCAGACCACCGGCAATCGCCGACGACAGCTGTGTCCACCATTGTGTAGACGGCGCACCATAGGCAACATGGCGTTCTATCAGGTTGATGTTCAGTGACAATACCATTGGCATCAGTCCCAACACTGTCGTTATTGCAGTCAGGAAAACTGGTCGCAGGCGCAGACTACCGGTCTCCAGTGCGGCTTCCACAGGTGACAGTCCTTCATCCTGACGGATACGATTATAAGTATCGATCAATACAATATTGTTGTTCACAACAATGCCTGCCAGCGCGATGATACCGAGACCGACCATGACGATGCCGAATGGTTGATATGTAACCAGAAGACCGATCAACACGCCAGCTGTTGAAAATACTATCGCGGAAAGTACCAGTAGTGCCTGATACAGGCTATTGAATTGCGTCACCAGGATCACAGTCATTAGAAAAATAGCAATGCCGAATGCCGTCATCAGGAACACGGCCGCTTCCCGTTGTTCTTCATCTTCTCCCTTGAAGGTGACTGAGATTAAGGGATCCGGGTTCTCTTTCAACAGCCTGTCCTTGATGCTGGACACCAGATCATCAACCAGCAGTCCTTCCTCGACATCGGACTTGATGATCACCACGCGCTGCCCGTCAACGCGCGTGACAGTGCCTGTTTTGTGCGCTGGCACAATGGTAACGAAGTTGCCGATTGGTATCTGACCACGACTGGTCGATATCGTCAGGTGATTGAGCCGCTCAAGGTTGCGTTCCGATACAGGAAAACGCACCCGTATGTCCACTTCATCATCAGTATCATCGGGACGATAGTCTGTCACCTTGATACCGCCGGTGAGCATTTGCACAGATTGACCCAGCGTCGTCACATCTGCACCATAGCGCGCAGCCTGTTCACGATCAATCTGCAGGCGCCACTCTATACCGGGCTGCGGAAGGCTGTCCTCTATGCCGACGAGTCCCGGTATCTTGTTCATGATCTGTTTGATTCTTGTAGCGGCTGCCATTAGCCGATCCTGGTCACGCGATGCAACCTGTATCTGTATTGGCTTGCCCTGAGTAGGGCCATGCTCTGCCTTCGTAAACTCGATCATAACGCCAGCAATATCGCTGGTTCGCTGCTTCATTTCCTCGAGTATCTCGTTAGCTTTGCGACGCTGCTCCCAGTCGATGAACTCGAGCATAATGACACCGACGACGTCCTCCGCACGATCAGTTCCCGATACACTATTAAAGGAACGACTACTGATAGTTTTAAGCTCGCGCATGTCGAGGATGCGTTTTTCTACTTCACGCAACAGGGCATCTTTTTCATGAATGGACAGGTCGCCACGCGCATGCAGCTGCACCTGAGCAAATTCCGGCTCCACGTTTGGAAAGAACTCAACACCACGACCGAAATTTCCGTAAATTATATAGGTACCAATTAGCGCTGCCACCGCAACGGCCAGGACCATGCCAGGGCGTTTTAGCAGTTTGGCAAGTATTGTGCGATAGACCTGTCCTGCTTTTCCGGTATCTCGAGAATGCACGGCCGGTCGTGTCTCCCCACCCAGGCTGCCACCAAGTACAGGAATAAATATCAGCGCCATAGCCAGTGATGCACTGAGACAGATGATGACAGTGATTGGCAGGTATTTCATGAACTGACCTACCATGCCGGGCCAGAACAGCAATGGCAGGAACACCGCCAGCGTAGTCATCGTCGATGCTGTGACGGGCCATGACATACGTTTCGAAGCTGCCATAAAAGATTCACGCAGCTTCATGCCATCTGCACGGTTGCGCTCTGCCAGTTCAGAGATAACAATGGCGCCGTCGACGAGCATTCCGACAACAAGGATAAGGCTGAACAGTACTACCATGTTAAGGGTATAACCCAGTGCCGAGATAACCAGGATACCGGTAAGGAAAGCGCCCGGTATCGCAATGCCAACAAGAATGGCAGAGCGTAATCCGAGTGCTGCAACGATAATGATCATGACGAGCATAATGGCAGTCAGCACGTTGTTGGTCAGGTCTGACAGCATGGTCTTGATCTGCTTCGACTGGTCCTGTAAATAAGCCACCCGGATGGTGTCCGGCCACCGTGCCCGCTCTTCCTCGACAATGGCCTGTACAGCGTCGATAGTCTCAATTATGTTAGCGCCAATACGTTTTGATATCTCCAGCGTTAGCGAAGGTTGCCCACCAACACGTGCAAAACCCTGCGGGTCCTTAAAAGTGCTGCGCACCAGTGCAACATCACCAAGTGTGACGACCGTGTCGCCATCGACCTTGATTGGCAGACTGGTCACATCCTCGAGGCCTTCTACTACGCCCGGGACTTTTATCACCATGCGCCCGGAGCCGGTATCAACCGCACCGGCAGCCACCAGCTTATTGTTGTTATAAATCAGATCAATCACCTGATCGAAACGGACGCCGTAGGTCTCAAGTACCACCGGGTCGACGATGATCTCCATCAGTCGTTCTCGATCACCACCGATATCCGCTTTCAGTACAGTGGGAATCGACTCGAGTCGATCCTTGAGATTGCGCGCAATCTGTATCAGTGCACGTTCCGGGACTGGCCCGGATAGTGCCACGGTGATGATTGGAAACAGGGCAAAATTGACTTCCTGCACGATCGGTTCATCGGTATCTGCCGGTAATTCAGATTTGGCTGTATCGACTTTCTCGCGGACATCGTCAAGAGCCCTCTTGATGTCATGACCAGCATAAAATGTCAGGATCAGCGAAGCATGTCCTTCACTGGCCGTTGACTTCATTTCTTTCAGCCCTTCAACTGACTGTAGTTCCTTTTCCATCGGCCTGACCAGCAGGCGCTCAGCATCATCCGGTGAAATACCCTCATGGTTGAGTGATACATACACTATTGGTACCGCTACATCAGGGGCTGACTCCTTGGGTATATTTATCCACGAAATACTCCCCGCAATAAGCAGAAAAGCAAGAATCAGAAGAACTACTCGGCTGCGATTGAATGCGGCATCTATAATCGTATGCATGATTGCCAGTATCAGCTATCAGAGTTATTAATGGTCGATGCTTCATCCACCGGGATGACCCGTTCACCTGATTGGATGAAACCCTGTCCGAAGGTAACAAGTCGAACCTGTTGTGGTAGCCCGGCAACCCATACGCCGCCGTCTTCAGATCGAATAATCGTCAGCGGATAGAACACCGCCTGGCTGGATTCATTGACAGCCATGACACCAAGGCGTCCATCATCATGCAGGGTCAACAGCGATGGTGACAGGAAATGTCCCTCAGACTCACTTGTCGGAATCTCCAGCACAGCACTCAAGCCGCTGACCAGTTCCAGCTCTGTGTTCGGTACTTCAACTTCGATACGATAACTGCGCGTAGCTTCATCAGCCAGGCGCGAAATGAAAGTCAATGTCCCATTCACCTGTTCGCCGGTAATCAGTGAAATTTTTACTGACTGTCCCAGAGACAGGCTACCGATGCTCTGTTGCGGAACCTGTGCTGTCGCTTTAAGGCGCGAGTCATCGACAACGGTCACCACCGAGTCACCACGTTCAAGCAACGATCCGAGTTCAGCTGATCGCTCTTCCACAACACCGTCGAAGGGTGCCCGTACCGATGTTCGTTCGATCTCCAGTTTGATAGCTGCCAGTTCCGCTTCTGCTACCGCCACATTCGCGCGGGCGGCACGGACGCTATTTTCTGACTGCATCTTTTTACCGAACAGGCGCTCAGCAGCTTCCAGGTCAGCCCTGTTTTGTGCCAGCTGAGCCCTGGCGCGGGCTAATTTAACTTCGCGATCATCCATTGAAATATTCACCAGTACATCACCTTTCTTAACGCGGGTACCAATTTCCACATTCACCTGGTCGACGGTACCGGCGGTTTCTGCGCGCAGGGTGACTGTACGCCATGGCTCCAGTTGACCCTGTACAAAAACCACGCTGGTAACATTCTCAATATTGAAAGTCTTTACCCGTACTTTCATCAGAATTTCGCGCTCCTGCTGCGCCTGTGTGGCTGGGGTGGCGGAACTTCCATTGATGATATAACCGCTGCTAATCCACAGCACCAGCGCAATGACGATGCCGAGAGCGATAACCTGCGATGATTTCATTTATTTACCTGTTCTGCTTTCAGTGAATTTATGGCGAAATCGGCAATCTGCTCGATATATACTTGCGGGTCGACTTTCATCCAGCAACGATTGCCCCATAACTGGTTGACGGCTCCATTGAATAACGCATCAAGCCCCATTCTGACATTTTGCAACGCTTGTATCCGAAATACGCCCGCTTTCATTCCACGCTCTATGTGTTCATTTGCCCACGCACCAAATTCCGCATCCAGTTTTTCGAAGGCCACCACATAGGATTTGCTCAGGCGCTCCCAGAAACCAGCGCGGAATACATACTGTCTGACATTACTGTACTGCTGGTGTTCCAGGTGATAGTGCAGTGCATCACGAAAAGCATCGCGCAGGTTTACGACTGGATTATCACCAGTTGGAATCTGGCGACAGCGTTGCAGCAAACCGTTGAAAAAATCCAGTGCCAGCCGGGCATAGATTTCATCCTTGCTAGCAAAGTGCTTGTAGACCGTACCCTTGCCTATGTCAGCCTCTTTGGCGATCTGGGTGACGGTGACGGACTCCCATCTTTCACCTGAAAACAACTTCAGCGCAGCTGATAGAATTTCCTGCTCACGCCGTTCAAATTCGCGTATTTTTCGTTCACTACTTACCATCGTGCAACACTCTATGACCGACAGTCATTATATGACCACTGGTCACATAAATCAAGAATTCACCTACTATGACATTCTTATTGACCCTCAGGTTTTTTTTGCACAGATGGCAGGGAATCAGGACGTGTGCAAATGACAGTGATTCAGTAGATCAAATCGTGTCGAGGATTTGTTGCTTATCGCAGCCGGATATTTGTCAATTATTCAGGCCTGCAAGGAAACAGTGGCAGTTAACTATGACTCTGAGTTTGCCACCGAGTCCTTACAACTGAAAACACACACAAATTTATGGAAACGCTGGAATTGTGGGTTCAGTACCCTCAATGTCTGCATCAGGATGATGTTGCTTGACCAGTTCCTCAATCTCATCAACGCGAGCTTTGGGGACATCGACCAACATTAATATTTCGCCCTCTTTGATGGCTTCCTCAAATTGTGCATGGCGAGAGTTTGGGGCACTGACACCGATCATAGTAGACATAAGTGCACCAAATCCGGTGCCGGCGAGTGCAATACCCAGCAGTGCACCCCCTCCTAGTACCAGGCCTGCGGGCGGAAAGGTAACAGCAGCTACACCAGCGAGAAGACCGGTTGCTCCACCAACTGCAATACCACGCTCGAACGCCGGGACTACATCACTTTTCTGCGCCAGTGACGCTTCCGGCAGATCTGCCATCGCAGTACCTTCTTTCGCAATCACATGAATATTATTTTCAGCAATTCGCGCAAGCAGTAATTCGTCAACAATCTTACGCGCAACGTCGACATCAGGTAACAGGAAGTAGATTCTTCTCATGACCAAACTCCTTTTTCTAATTAGAAATTATAAAATATGAAAGTATTCTGTTGTGTAAATTATCATAAAAACTAACAAAAGGTACATTGATGCATATAGATCTTGACTTTCATTAATCCAGAGAAAGCGGGCACAAATACCATTAGTATTGTTAGCCAGGCCATTTGTAACTCTAAAGTTTGTACTTTTGACAAAAAAAACCCCGCTATTTATTGCGAGGCTTTTTGATACTTAGTATGACCGGCTATTCAGGTCTGTACGTTTACTGCTGTAGGGCCTTTTGCTCCTTCTTCAACGTCGAAAGTCACGTCCTGACCTTCAGCGAGTGTACGGAAGCCTTCACTGGCGATAGCAGAAAAGTGTACAAATACGTCCTTACTGCCATCAGATGGAGTGATAAAGCCGAAGCCTTTGGATTCGTTAAACCATTTAACGGTTCCTGTTGCCATGATAAATACCTCAAAAAAAAATTAAAAAATTAGCATGTTACAAATCTTACGAGGTAATCAACAGGAGAAAGTTGGATCGAACTTCTGACAAAAACCAGCAGAGTATGTAGCGAGAACGAATGTAACATGTTTCATGCAGAGATAAAAAGCCTAAATTTAGATATAAGATAAAAGAACTGCGCGTAATCTTTTATACCTTCCGCCGTGTTGCAATTATTTCAAACCTTTTCTCCGATGGTGTGAATAACTTCAACATTGAAGAAGATGCCATTTTCATCGGCCAGTTCATTGACCTCATGCAGATGTTCCTGCTTGAATTGCGCCGCCTGTTGTTCGGCTATCTGACTAACAAAACCACGGTAGCCGGCCCACCACACTACATCCCACCAGCCATTTGCATCGTCGAAATAATAACCAACCTGGTTTCGTCTATGAGTGATTTTCTTAAAACCTGCAGCTTCGTAAAGTTCACAGTTGGATGCTTCGCTATCGAGCTGTGACCAGGAGATGTCAGGAACATCAACACCATATTGCTGTAAACGTTTCATGATCAGATCCTGCATCGGTGCCATACTGCCTTTTGCAAAATGGGTAGTAAGGAAGCGGCCACCGGGTTTCAGGCGCGTGTAAACGTCTTCAACGAGCTGTTGCATGTCTTCAACGAAGAAAACCCCAAAGGATGCATTGATTACATCATAGTGCTTTTGCGGTAGATCCATGCGTGTCATATCCATTTGCTGAAATTTGACATTAGTCAGTTCTAGAGCATTTGCCCTGGCCCGCGCTTTTTCAAGCATTCCTTCAGAGAGATCAATACCAGTTACCTTACCGTCAGGCAGATGACAGGCTAGTAGTGTGGATGCCAGTCCAGTGCCAGCAGCAATATCGAGAATATTCTCATCACCATTCAAATTAAGTAAACCTGGCAGGTGACTGGCTGCATTCTCAAAGAATCTTAAAGAGCCTTTGCCGTATTGTTCGCAAACGGTGTTAAAGACCTGGCGGATGAATTCCTTGCGTTGCTCGTCTTCCATTATGATGCTCAGGTGTTAAATATCAGATTAATCATAAAACAACTGCGTAAAACTTCTTACCTTTTACAAAACCGTTGAATGTTGAATGGCTCAATGGGGAACTCGGTCCGCTCATCAAGTATCAACTGAGAAATAATCTTACCGACCACGGGAGACAATTGAAAACCGTGCGCTGAGAAGCCAAAGGCATGGTAGGCATAAGGCGACCTGCTGCTGCGTCCGATAACGGGCAGATTGTCTGGCATAAAGGCTTCTATACCCGCCCATGTGCGTACGATACGTACATTTTCCAGTTGCGGAAACAGGGCCATAACTGTGCGTGCGCTAAGCGCAAGTTTTGCCCAGTCCATATCCGTTGTCTGATGTTCAAAATCCAGTTCAGCCATGTGAGCACCACCAATTAGCAGTGTGCCATTCTGCATCTGCTTGAATGACAGCTTACGGCTCGCCGCTCCTATCACCGGCTCTATGAAACGGGGCAGACGTTCGGTGATCATCAGCATCGGAGCACCGGGTTTCAGCGGAACCGATTCACCCAGTGCAGCAGCAACACGAGCAGCCCAGGCACCTGCGCAATTCACCAGTACAGGTGCACGAAATTCACCCTTCTCAGAACTCACACACCACTCGTTTCCATTGTGTTCTATTGCGTCTGCGCGTACCGAAGCGTGATATTCAACACCCAGTGAGAGTGCCTTGCGGCGAAAGGCATCGAGCGCATGAAAGGGCCGACCATAGCCGTCATTGCGGCATATCAGGGCGCCTTTGCAGTGTGGCGCCAGTGCCGGTACCAGCCGGTATAATTCGTCTCTGTCAATAATTTCCTCGTGTTCAAATCCCAGCCCTCGAACCATCGCTGCACGCCCCTCAAGCAGCTGCATGTCTTCAGCATTTTCCGCAACCCGGATCTGGCCAGGGAAACGGGTATCACAGTCTGAATCAACCAGTGATTCAATGTTATGCCACATATCAGCAGCCGCTACCGATATCGGTATTTCAGCCGGATGACGATTTAGCTGTCGCAGGCCACCTGCATTGACGCCGGAAGCATGGCGTCCCGCACTGTCCTTGTCCAGAACCTTGCAGCGCGTGCCGCGTTTTACCAGCTGCAGGGCTACAGAAAACCCCATCAGTCCACCACCAATAATCAGAACATCAGGCTTCATTCCTTTTCCTCTGGATAGAGACTGGCCAGCTGACCCAGTGTCAATGGTGTTACCGGTGGTCGACCCCGATAATGACCTCCCCGGGCTATGCTGTCTCCGCCCGTCGCGGCGATGATATTTTCCACCACATCGGCACACTGGCGACCCTGGCAGGGACCCATTCCGCAGCGGGTCTGAAACTTGACCTGGTTGCTATCGCTATGGCCATTAGCGACGGCCATGCGTATCTCGCCGGCAGTAACTTCCTCGCAACGACAGACGATAGTTCCATCGTCAGGCACTCTAAGCAGCTTACCGGGTATATGAAAAAAGGCCTCCAGAAAAGGGCGAACATGTAAATCTTCACGCATCCATTTCCTGTCTTTCCGACCCAGACGATCACGTTGCCGCTGGTCTATCTTTGCAAGCTGATGAAGAGCCTCCAAAGCCGCCAGACGACCGGCATGTTCAGCTGTTCGGGCACCGCCTATTCCACCGCCATCACCAGCAATCAGGATGCCATCGATACTGCTATTGCCCCATTCGTCAAGCTGTGGACGCCAGCACTGCTGGCTGCTGTCCCAGTCATGCCTGCATCCGGCAGCCCGCGACAGCTGAGTGTGTGGAATTACCCCGAAATGGGTTAATAGCAATTCTGTCTCTAAAACATGTTGCCTGCCGTTCTGACGGAAACTGATTGACTCAAGCTGTTCCCTGCCACTGGCCCGTAACTCACTGATGTTATGCAACGTGCTGATACCGGCACGCTTCAGCTCCTTTTTATAGGCCATTCCCTTCATCAGGTAATGGCCAGCCAGCAAGGCACGGGGCAGATACGGCAATGCCCGCAGGTGATTGTGAACGGGGGTAAGGTCAAGTATCGCCTTTATCTTCACACCGGCGTGCAGATACTGCCATGCCAGTAACAATAACAGGGGGCCAGAGCCGGCCAGAACAACGCCATCAGCAGGAACAATGCCATGGGCCTTGAACAGGATCTGCCCGGCTCCGGCATTCATGACTCCAGGCAGTGTCCAGCCCGGAAACGGTAAGGGGCGCTCCATGGCGCCATTTGCAAGCAGGATCTGATTGGCCGTGATCATTGCTGCTGTGTTCGAGCACACCAATCCTATTTCAAGCTTGCGGTTCAATGACCAAACCTGTGTGTCTGGATAATATTCAATGGATGAATCACGCAACACTGATACCAGCTCCGAGCCGCGCTGGTACTCAGCACCGAGTAAGCTGGACCGCTCAGCCGGAATAGATTCTATGGCTCTATAAATCTGCCCACCTGGAGCAGGCTGCTCATCCAGCAACGCAACATCAAGCCCATGATGTGCTGCATTCACCGCTGCAGCCAGCCCAGCCGGTCCGGCACCAACGATCACCAGTGAATAGTGATCTTTCATGTCTGTAGCACACCAGTACCATGCTGTCGTTCTATGGTCATTCCTTCAGCGACGTATTCCTTACAGGCACGCTGATTGGGCTGGCCATCAATTATCATCAGGCATTCATAGCACACTCCCATGAGGCAAAAGGGCGCGCGTGGGGAGCCGGATACTGGTGTTGTACGTGTGTAGCCAATACCACTGGCAAGCACGGCGGCAGCAACGGTCTCGCCAGCAGGAACCTCGACGGGCTGCCCCTCTATTGTGACTGTGACAGTCTTTTCGGGGTTATCGTCTAATCGTTTTAACATGTATCAGTACTTAATTGACGAATCACAGCTTTTATAGCCTCACCTGCTTCATAATATCCGGATGTTCAAAGATCATGCATTGCTGCAGATCAAGATCCTGACCGCTTCCCGCACGGCTGGCGCGCTGGTACATGGACAAGCCAATTGCAACATCAATATAAGCCAGTCCAACAGCATTAAAATAGATGCGTTCATCATCAGACTCACGACCCGGTTTGTGTCCTGAAACAAGCTCATGCAGATCGGCATGGATATCAGCCCCGGAAATAATGCCTTCAGAATACATCCTGCTCAATGTTTGCGTGCGGTGTGTGACGGTGTCCCAGTCGTCACAGACGATCTTGTCACAATTCTGCGCAACTTCATATTCGTCCTCCCAGCCACCAATGTGACTGTAGAAGGCACCTGGTTTCATCCAGGCGGCCTTTAGTAACGGCGCCTGGGCGCTGGTCGCGGTAACCAGAATATCGGCATCCTCCATCGCTGCACGACCATGTGTCTTCGCACTGACGAAGTTCATGTCTGTGAACAACGGTGACAGCTCTTCAATGAACTGCTCTTCCTCTTCGATAGTTTTAGCCGCCACTCGACATTCTTTCAGGCTGGGCCTGACCACCTTCATGGCTAACAAATGCATCTTGGCCTGTTCACCAGCACCAATGAAACCTATTACTTCGCTGTCCATGCGGGACAGATGCTTGGCCGCCACACCCCCCATTGCCGCAACCCGCATATTTGAAGCAAGTGTGCCCTCCATTACGGCAGTGGGAAAGCCCTTTTCAATCTCGGAAAGGACAAAGATAGCAGATAAATTTTGTGCGCCATGCAATGCCGGATTTCCCGGGAAAACAGATACCCATTTCACCCCGCTAACCTTTTCGTCCAGCAAAGTGGCCGGCAGGCAGTTGATGCGATCCTGCGAAGCCTGATCAAAGATCTGCACGATCTTCTCCGGAAATAATATACGATTATCTTTGAAGGCCAGCATGGTTTTCTCTGCCACTTCCATGGCCATATGAATATCAAAACAGCCAGCCTCTAACAGGTCTTCCTGCGACAGGTAGGTGAAGGTGATCTTATGGTCGGACATCCCGGACTCTCCATGATTTATTAGTTACAATACATATCGCAATACACTGCATATTATACAGAGGATTAACCTTTGAGTTTTATGACTTGACTACGAAATCTGATTTTTTACTATCTCCCGCAATGGCACTTTGTCATAATCCGGTAACAAGTTACTTATAAAATATTATCTCTCCCGAGGTCAGGAAAATTGAACAAAACAGCTATAAATAAAAAATGGGTCTACAGCTTTAGCGAAGGCGATGGCAAAAACAAGAAACTGCTTGGCGGCAAGGGAGCTAATCTGTGCGAGATGACCCAGATCGGTCTCAATGTGCCACCCGGTTTTGTCATCACTACGGAAGCCTGCCTGGACTTCATTGACGCTGATAATAATGCACTTCCTGACGGTTTGATGGAACAGGTACGCATGCAAATGCAGGCCACGGAGGCTGCTACCGGTAGAAAATTCGGTGATAGTGAGGATCCGCTGCTGGTATCTGTACGCTCTGGTTCTGCCATGTCCATGCCAGGCATGATGGACACCATACTCAATCTCGGGCTGAACTCTGAAACCCTCATTGGCGAGATCAGGCAGACTGGCGATGAACGTTTCGGCTACGACTCCTACCGCCGTTTTATACAGTTGTTTGGCAAGGTTGCTCTGGGCATTGATGATGAACTGTTTGACAAGCAGTTCGAAGCAGTTAAACAGAAAGCCCATGTATCGGAAGATGTCGGACTTTCTGCTGCCGACCTTAAAGAAGTCAGCGAACGATTCCTGCGTGTCGTAGCAGAACAGACTGGCCGGCCATTTCCTGAGGACCCCTATGAGCAGCTGGAGATTGCCATCAAGGCTGTCTTTGGTTCATGGATGGGCAAACGTGCGATCGACTATCGCCGGGAATTCAATATCACACCGGATATGGCCAATGGCACTGCCGTCAATGTTTGCACGATGGTATTTGGCAATCGTGGTAATGACTC
This sequence comes from Gammaproteobacteria bacterium, assembly GCA_029287435.1. GTDB lineage: Bacteria > Pseudomonadota > Gammaproteobacteria > SZUA-229 > SZUA-229 > JABDQW01. The sequence continues at coordinate 14,114 of JARFRD010000063.1, read as the reverse complement.
TGCCACTGGCGTTGCTTTCACGCGAAACCCGGGCACAGGGGAAAACAAACTGTATGGCGAATACCTCGTCAATGCACAGGGCGAAGATGTCGTTGCCGGCATCCGCACACCAAAGCCAATTGACCAGCTCGTTAACGAGATGCCGGAAATGGCTCGCCAACTGGAAGCACTTCGTCAGAAACTTGAAAGCCACTATCATGAAGTTCAGGATTTTGAGTTTACCATCGAACGCGGAACACTGTATTGTCTACAGACCCGCAATGGCAAGATGAATGCAGCAGCCATGGTAAAGACCTCGGTGGAAATGAAAGATGAGGGATTGATAGATAAAAAACAGGCGTTGCTGCGTATCGATCCTGTATTGCTGGAGCAGATGCTTTACCCGCGCATCGACCCGGATGTCCGTGCCACTGCCCTGGCACAGGGTTTACCTGCTTCGCCAGGCGCAGCCTGTGGTCGTGCCGTGTTCGATGCCGACAGGGCAGAGAAACAGGGCAAGGCCGGTGAGCGTGTTATTCTGGTTCGCGAAGAAACCAAACCGGAGGACATCCACGGGTTCTTCGCCTCGCAGGGGATCCTGACAAGCCGGGGCGGCAAGACCTCGCATGCAGCAGTCGTCGCTCGCGGCATGGGCAAACCCTGTGTTGCAGGTGCAGAAGGAATAGAGGTGGATGTCGCCATGCGCGAAGCATTTGTTGGTGATACCACAATCCATGAAGGTGACATGATTACCCTTGATGGTACAACCGGGCGCGTTTATCTCGGTGAGATTGCTACCGTTGAAGCGGACTTCTCCACCGAGCTCAATATACTCCTGCACTGGGCAGATGAGGCAGCACGATTGATTGTCATGGCCAACGGCGATAGCGCCTCAGATGGACGACGTGCGCTGAAATATGGCGCTAAAGGCATTGGACTGTGCCGTACTGAGCGAATGTTCAATGATGTCGATCGTCTGCCTGTGGTGATCGAAATGATCGTCGCAGACACACTTGAAGATCGGCAGGCTGCCCTGGACAAGTTACTACCCATGCAGCGCAGTGACTTCAAAGAGCTGTTCGAAGTAATGTCTCCGCATCCGGTAACCATTCGCCTGCTGGATCCTCCGATACATGAATTTTTGCCATCAGAGAGCCAGTTGATGGATGAGCTTAAGTACCTGAGGCGGTTGAAACAAACGGTCCAGGGTATTGATGTGCTTGCAGGCACTATGTCATTGCTGGTGGATCCGAACAGGGCAAGCAGCGAGGCTGAATCGATCCGCCATCTCGTCGAGGCTCACCTCGTTGAGGAAGCCATAGCCAAGAAAGAGTCGATGCTGAAAAAGGTGCGGGTACTCTATGAAACTAATCCAATGCTGGGTCATCGTGGCGTCCGTCTTGGCATAACCTTCCCGGAAATCTATTCCATGCAGATTCGCGCCATACTGGAGGCAGCCATAGAGTGTGAAAAAAACGGCATCGAAGTACATCCCAAGATCAAGGTCCCACAGGTATGCACTGCACAGGAACTACAGTACGTAAAAGAACATGTCAATTCTATCAGCGATGAGCTGAAAGAAGACCTGGGTCATGCACCGCAGTTCCAGTTCGGCACCATGATCGAAGTAGTGCGTGCCTGCATGCGCGCAGAAAATCTCGCCGAAGAAGCAGAGTTCTTTTCTTTTGGTACCAACGACCTGACCCAGGCAACATTCTCGTTCTCTCGTGAAGACGCTGAAAACAAGTTCCTGCCAATGTACAACGAGTACGGAATACTTCAGGACAACCCATTTGAAGTACTGGATGAAAAAGGCGTTGGCAAACTGATGGCACTGGCAGTCGAGTGGGGCAGAAAAGCACGCCCTGATCTGCAGGTCGGTATTTGTGGTGAACATGGCGGACATCCTGCATCGATATACTTTTGTCATCGTGCCGGACTCGACTACATTTCCTGTTCAGCACCCCGCGTACCTGTCGCACGACTGGCGGCAGCGCATGCGGCATTAACATGAGTTAGTTGTTGTGATGCCGCATGACTGAGGTTTTCGACTTTAATGGGCAGTTTATATTCTGCTTATTTCATTCAGGCTTGAAGACAAACTGACTGGTTTTTTCTCATTTTATGTGCAATCAAGAAACTACCTGGAGGGCTCAGCAGTTGTCGGATTTATCGGACCAGGTTTAATCTGGTCCAGCTTCCATATATCGTTATTGTATTCCTCAATAGTTCGGTCTGAAGAGAACATTCCGCAGCATGCAGTATTCATGATGCTCATCTTTATCCATTGCTGCCGATCACGATAGCAATCTGCTGCACGTTGCTGGGTATCAATGTAGTCACGAAAATCTGCCAGGGTAAACCAGGGATCATGACGATCCTTGAGCGTATCGATGAGATCATTGAAGATTCCCGGTTCATCAATATTGAAATGACCTGACTCGAGCAGGTTCATGACCTTGCGCAGATCCTCATCACCGTCAATGATAGACTGAGGATTATAGTGTTCCTTCATCGCTGCCAGATCCTCGACACGGTGGCCGAAAAGGAAGAAATTATTCTTCCCGACAGCATCCAGTATTTCTATATTGGCACCATCATAGGTACCGATGGTCAAGGCACCATTCATCATGAACTTCATATTTCCGGTTCCCGAGGCTTCCTTTCCTGCCGTTGAAATCTGTTCCGACAGGTCTGTACCCGGAGCAATGATCTCCATTGCCGAGACACTGAAATTAGGCAAAAAAGTGAGCTTCAGAAGATCTCCGATATCAGGATCCTCATTGATTACTGAGGAAACATTATTGATCAGTTTGATTATCATTTTAGCCCGTGAATAACCAGGGGCAGCCTTGCCGCCTATAAGCACACAGCGATTGGTCCAGTTCTCGACATGACCAGCTTTTATGCGGTTATAGAGATGAATTACGTGCAGTACATTCAATAACTGGCGCTTGTATTCATGAATACGTTTTACCTGCACATCAAACATCGAGTGAGGGTTGAATACAATGCCACATTGCTGTTCTACGAGACGTGCCAGACGTTCCTTATTCTGGTGCTTGACCTCATACCAGGTATCGTGAAACTTCTTTTCTGACGGGTCACTGAATTTCTTCAGCGCATCGATCTGGCGCAGATCCCGTAGCCAGTTTTCACCTATATGCTGACTGATCAGGCTACTCATTAGTGGGTTGGCATGGGCAATCCAGCGTCGTGGTGTAACACCATTGGTTTTATTGTTGAATTTTTCCGGCCATAGCTCGTAAAAATCTCGAAACAGGCCGTCCTTCAATAACTCGGAATGCAGATGTGCAACGCCATTGACTGAGAAACTGCCGGCGATGGCCAGATGTGCCATCCTGACCTGGCGCACTGCTCCTTCCTCGACTAGCGACATTCGTTTCATTCGTTCCGCGTCACCAGGCCAACGCTGCGAAATTTCTCTAAGCATCTGTGAATTGATCTTGTAGATAATCTCGAGAACACGCGGCAGTAATCGTTCAAATAGAAACACCGGCCATTTTTCCAGCGCTTCCGGCAACAAGGTATGGTTGGTATAGGCCATGCAGCTGGTGGTGATATCCCATGCCTGATCCCACTGCATACCATTTTCATCGATCAGGATGCGCATCAACTCAGCTACCGCGATCGAAGGATGGGTATCATTGAGCTGAAATATATTGCCTTCGGCAAAGTCAGTCATGCCATTACTACTGGTTTCTTTCCAGCTGCGTTGAATATCTTTAAGACTGGCCGAGGCCAGGAAATACTGCTGCCGCAGACGCAGTTCCTTGCCATTTTCACTGGTATCATTGGGATACAGCACCATGGTAATGGCCTCAGCATGATTTTTTTGTTCTACCGCTTCAGCGTAATCACCAGCATTGAATTCCTCCAGCGAAAACTCATCGGTAGCTGCCGCACGCCACAGACGCAGGGTATTCACAGTATCATTTTGATATCCCGACACTGGCACGTCATAGGGAATGGCCAGAATATCCTGCGTATCGACCCATTTTTTTACCGTTCTGCCCTGCTCATCGGTTACGGTTTCCGTTCTGCCCCCGAAATGAATTACCTGAGATAATTCGCTACGTTTGATTTCCCATGGATTACCTTCGCGCAGCCAGTGATCTGGTTCCTCGATCTGATAACCATGTTCAAGTTGCTGCCTGAAAATCCCGTACTCATAACGCAGGCCAAAGCCGATCACCGGTAGCTGTAGTGCAGCACAGGAATCCATAAAACAGGCAGCCAGCCTGCCCAGACCACCATTGCCTAGCCCGGCATCGTGTTCCTGCTGCTCAATGCCTTCCAGCTTGAAACAGAAATCCTGTATGGCCTGGTCAATATTGTCCCGCAAATCCAGGTTCAGGACATGGTTACCGAGTGAACGGCCAATAAGGAACTCCAGTGACAGGTAGGAGGCACGCCTGACTTTGTTACGCCGGTAAGTATCCCAGGTTCGATGCCAGTTACCCATGATACGATCACGTATCACCAGAGCCATGGCTTCGTAGAGGCTATATTTACTGCAGTTGGTAAAATGGCCAAGGTGATTGCACAAATAGTACAGAAAATCCCTCTCCAGCTTTTTCGCATTGGTTGATGGTTCGTTGAAGTCTATCGCTTTTAACTTCAATAACTTTATATCATCGATATCAATCATTTTATCTGGCTTCATATTGTTGGTATAAATCAAGGTATTGCTGCGCACTGTCCTGCCAGTCAAAGTGTTGTTGCATGGCATTTTGCACCAGTTTTTTCCAGACTTTTGGCCGGCGTCGCAGAGACAGAGCATAGTCTATAGCATCATACAGGGCATCAGCATGCTGTCGTGTAAACACGAAACCAGTTGCCGTTCCCTGATGCAATGCTTCTGCGCTGGCATGAACAACGGTATCAGCCAGGCCTCCAGTTTTGTGTACCACAGGTGGGGTACCGTAACGCAGGCTATAGAGCTGGTTCAGTCCACAGGGTTCGAAGCGTGAAGGCATCAGAAACAGGTCGCTACCCGCTTCGATCTGATGTGCCAGTGGCTCGGAATATCCAAGATGAAGAAAAACTCTGTCAGCGTGCAGCTCGGATAGTTGTTGTAATCGCTGTTCATAATCTGCCTGGCCACTGCCGAGAACAACAAAACGTGCCGTCGTATTAGCAAGCAGGCGTGGGATTACCTGCAACAGCAGATCAACACCTTTCTGTTCCACCAGCCGACCAATAAAACCAAGCACTGGTGCGGCGCTACGCGACTGTTTCAGATTAGCTCCGAATGCTTTTAACAATGCCTGACGGTTTTTTCGCTTGGCTTCGAATATATCATCCTGCCCAGGGCTATAATTAGCGGCAAGACTGGAATCGGTGGCGGGATTCCACTTGTCTGAATCAATGCCATTGAGAATTCCAGTCAATTTATGTTGACGTGAATGCAACAATCCTTCGAAACCATAGCCGAAATCAGCAGTGCAGATTTCCTTTGCATAGGTCGGGCTGACAGTTGTTACGTGATCAGAAAACACTATCCCTGCCTTGAGCATGGAGAAACCGCTGTAAAATTCGACTGATTCATGCGACCACCACTCCGACGGTAGCTTCAGGGCCATGAACTCATCATGCGAGTAATGCCCGCCATAGGCAAGATTATGAATGGTAAATATTTTAATGACAGGGCTACTCTGCAGACTCAGAAAAGCAGCAACCAGTCCAGTTTGCCAGTCATTGCTGTGAACCACATCAGGGGTCCAGCCGGTATTGGCATGATCCACTGCCAGACCTGCTACAGCGCGCGAAAATACCGTGAAGCGCTCTGCATTATCAGGCCAGTCATAACCATCGGGATCAAGATAAGGGTTTCCCGCACGACAATATAACTCCGGGATATCTATCAGCCATAAATTCACTGGCAGGGTTTCATCCTGCACCTCGATCACTCTTGCGTCGTAGTGCCTGTTCACACCCGGCAATTCCAACCAGCCAGCGATGCGAAATGTTTTTATCTGCTTCATGATGTCCAGGTAGGCGGGCAGCACAATGCGCACATCGGCCCCATTGGCAGCGAGGGCCTGTGGCAGGCTCCAGCTTACATCAGCCAGACCGCCCGTTTTTATCAAGGGATACATCTCACTCGAGGTAAACAGAACTTTCATGATTGTTTTCTAAGCAGCAGTGCCGACAGCGGCGGTAATGTCAGCTCGACGGAAGCAGGCATTCCCTTCCAGACCTGCGCATGTGCGTTAAGAACTCCTTCATTACCCTGATTGCTGCCGCCATAATAGTCCGAATCGGTATTCAGTATCTCATGGTAGTCACCAACTTCAGGCACACCAATGCGATAAGCATGACGAGGCACCGGAGTAAAATTAAACAAACAGACAATATGATCATGCTCTGACCAGCGAATGAAAGACAATACCGATTGATCCCGATTTTCACAGTCAATCCATTCGAACCCATCGCCGGAGAAATCACGTTGGTGCAGGGCACTGTACTGGCGGTAAAGTCGATTCAGATCACCAACCAGAAACTGCAAGCCCTGATGTCCCGCTACAGAGGCTAATGACCAGTCCAGGGCTTTTTGACAGTCCCATTCATCCCATTGACCAAACTCACCGCCCATAAAGAGCAGTTTCTTGCCGGGATGAGCATACTGCCACGCATATAACAACCTGAGGTTGGCTCGCTTCTGCCATTCGTCACCAGGCATCTTGTCGAGCATGCTGCGCTTCATGTGCACGACCTCATCATGCGAAAACGGCAGAATGAAATTCTCCGTGTAGGCATACAGCTGACTGAAAGTTAACTTGTCCTGGTGATACTTGCGATGTACCGGATCAAACTCGATATATTCCAGCGTATCGTTCATCCACCCCATATTCCATTTCATGGAAAACCCAAGCCCGCCAAGATAGACCGGGCGTGACACCATTGGCCACGAGGTCGACTCTTCCGCCATAGTCAGGGCACCGGGGAAACTGGCATGTACGACTTCATTGAGATCCTTGAAAAAAGCGATCACTTCGAGATTTTCCCGACCGCCAAATTCATTTGGCATCCATTCGCCGTCCTTTCTCGAATAATCCAGATAAAGCATAGAAGCCACGGCATCCACACGCAGTCCGTCGACATGAAATTCCTGCAGCCAGTAGATTGCATTGGATAACAGGAAATTCTTCACCTCATTTCGACCGTAGTCAAAGATCAATGTACCCCAGTCTTTGTGCTCACCTCGCCGTGGGTCGGCATGTTCATAGGTTGCCCTGCCAGTAAAACGAGCCAGTGCGTATTCATCTCGCGGAAAATGCCCCGGTACCCAGTCAAGCATCACACCGATACCCCTCTGATGACAAAGGTCTACCAGAAAACGAAAATCATTCGGTGAACCGAAACGTGCCGTGGGAGCATAGAAGCCTGTCACCTGGTAGCCCCAGGACTGGTCCAGTGGATGTTCCATCACAGGCAACAGTTCAATATGTGTGTAACCTAAAGCTGATACGTAATCGACCAGGCGTAATGCAATATCGCGGTAATTCATGAAATCACCTTGCTTGTTTCTTTGCCAGGAACCAAGGTGTAGCTCGTAAATTGCCATTGGTTCGCGCTGCCAGTCCCAGTTCTTTCGCTGCGTCATCCACTGGTCATCCTGCCACTCAAATTGTTCATCTGCAGGAACAACACAATCAATCTGAGGTCTTGACTTCATTTGTTGTGCGTAAGGATCAATCTTGGTCAAAACAGAATCATCCTCGGTGAGGATTTCATACTGGTAATTATCTCCACTGGTTAATCCGGGGATGAAGATTTCCCATATACCTGAATAGCCACGATTACGCATCAGGTGGCGCAATCCATGCCAGCCGTTGAAGCTTCCAACTACACTAACGCGTTTGACACCTGGAGCCCAGACAGCGAACTGGCAACCGGCTATACCATCCACAGTCATCAGTCTGGCGCCAAGAAAGCGATAGGCATGATGGTGACGCCCCTCAGCAAACAGATGCAGATCAAGGTCACCAATCTGTGGTGAGAAGCTATAGGGAGAAATAACCTCATAACTGTTACCTTGATGCTTTTCCACCCAGTCCAGTTTGTAATGCTGGGGTAAAGCTGCGGTCTGCTTGCGGGTAAGTTGGAACTCAAAAATGTCCGTACCCTGCAGCCGGGTCATTGCTCCAAAACCCTGCAGGTTTACAGACTCTGCTGTCGGCATCATCGCTCTTACGATTGAGCCACCGTTACATGGCTGAACACCGAGTACGGCAAACGGATCATGTAGTCTGCCCTGCTGAAGTTGCTGCATCTGCCATTTGTAATTACTCATTTGCTAAACGCCCACTTTCATTCAGTAAATCATGAATGCGCAGTTGTAGATCATTGTCCAGGCTCTCCATCGACAGCATCCAGTTCCAGTTGCCCTCCATTGTGCCCGGTGTATTCAGTCTGGCATCTTTTCCGAGTTCCAGAAAATCCTGCATAGGTATAACTGACAGACAGGCCCTGGAAAACATAGAAGATTCTATCATTGACCAGACAATATCATCTTGCGGCGAGATACCAATAGTGTGACGAACGTGTTCCTGCTGCTGCACAGAAAGCGATGAGAACCAGCCTCGTAAAGTGTTGTTATCGTGGGTACCAGTATAGGCAACAGTATTTTCCGTTATGTTGCGCGGCTTATGTGGATTGTCTTCGAAGTCGTCGAATCCAAATTGCAGCACGGCCATACCTGGCAGTTTATGTTTCTGTTTCAGTTTCCTCACTGCATCGGTGATGATACCGAGATCTTCGGCAACCATGGGTACCGGGCCGATGTCTTTTTCTATCATGGACAACAGCTCATCACCGGGTGTCTGCTGCCAGTGACCATCAACTGCGTTGTCATTTTTAGCATCAATCATCCATACCGCTTCGAGGCCACGAAAATGGTCGATGCGGAACATGTCGACCCATTCCATGAGATATTTAATACGTGCTTTCCACCAGCTGAACCCCTCTGCCTGCATGGCCTGCCAGTTATAATGTGGATTCCCCCAGCGTTGCCCGGTAGCCGAGAAATAGTCCGGCGGCACACCGGCGATGTAAATCGGGTGCCCTTCATCATCCAGCAGAAACATTTCGCGGTGTGCCCAGACATCTGCGCTATCATGGGCTACGAAGATCGGCAGATCGCCAAAGATAATAATGCCCTGGCTTTCCGCCTGCATGTGCATTTCATGCCAGAAATCAAGCAGCTTATACTGCTGCCATTTGATAGCTATCAGTTCATCTTTGTACTGCTTACGAATCTTTTCCATTGCACCTGTTTCACGGTCTCGATGCGGCGCCAGCCAGGAATACCATGGACGGCCTAGATACAGGCGCTTGAGCACCATGTAGTGGGCAAAGTCCTCTAGCCAGTGTGCCTGCTGCTGGCAAAAAAAACTAAACTCGTCAGATGATAGATCTACGGTGCCATACATCTCGGCAACTTCCGGGAACAACAAGGGATCTACGGCAAAAACAGATTGAGTCTGGTATGGTGAGCCATCCGCATGTGGCACGCCCAGCGGCAGGATTTGCCATACTGACAGGCCGCTTTGGTGCATGAAATCGAACCAACGGTTCAAACGGTTACCCTGCGACGTAGCCGGCAACGACCGCGGGTGCAGCAGCACACCTGCACGGCGCTGCTGGAAAACACTTTTATCCCAGGTCATGTATGACTTCTACGCATTGTTCCGACTGACTCGGCATGATCAACACCAGAGGAAATTGGCGTCGATAGGGTCGCTGGCACATCGACACCGAGAAGTCGATACAATTCAGCCAGCTGAAAGCGATACAGCTGATCAAAATCACGAACTGATGCAGATGAATTGTAGTCTCCAAACCACCAGAACCAGTCGGAGCCTTCACAAACTGCCAACTGCAGAGTAGCCTGCTGGCGTACCTCTTCATCGAGTTTGCCCGCTGCCATAACCTCGTCCCAGACCTGCTTGGCCTCGATCAGCAGATCCCATGCTCGATTTTTGTCGGGATCACCGATCCAGGTTGAGAACGTGCCGTAGACCCAGCTGCCAGGACAAAGCTTCTTCATCTTGCCAGCGCTGGCAATACTCCGCGCTGAACTGAAATCAGTAGTATTGATCTGAGCATTTTGACTTAGTCCGGCATACAGCTTATCGAGGAAATGCCAGGCGTTATCAGAGTAGTGTTCCCAGGCGTTCTCTCCATCCAGAATAACTGTTACAACATGCTCGTGGGCCTTATCCCCGAAAAAATCAGCGATATTGGTAACATGATTGATGAAATCTGCCACCGCATCATCGGCATTCCATTTGTTGTATTCGAATCCGATCAGGTCGGAAAGTCCATCATCACGGAAGAAAAGGCTACAGTCAGCATTATCTATCTGGAACGGTCTGAACAGGAAACGCTTGTGGCGCAACTCTTTCTCATCACATCCGGACAGTTTGCAGCTATTGTGCCATACCCCCTCTCCCGAGGCGCTCCATGTTAGATCATATTCGCGCAGTAATTCGATGGCATCATCACTGATACCACCTTCAGAGAACCAGATACCCTTTGGTCGCCTGCCAAAATGTCTGCTGAAGACTTCGATACCATGACGCATATGCCAGTCTGAACGCTGTGCACCACCGGGGTAGCCGGGATGGTCTGGCTTTGGTGCTTCAGGCTGACAACAGTCCATATTATGGAAGCTATTCAACAATGGCACAATGGGATGGCTGTAGGGTGTCATCGACAGTTCGATCTGACCTCTATCAGCCAGTTTCCGGTATCTATCAAGCAGGTCTACATGGCACTGGTGGATGAGTTTGATCAGCTGCAGCCTGTCTTCGAGAGTAAAGCAACGTGCCTTGTTTACCAGGGTTCGCGCCGTGTCAGTTCGCTTTAGTGAATAACCCAGCCAGGCCAAATGAAACCAGGTGATCAGATCATAGAAATACTGATCTTGCAGATAGGGCAATCTGTCTAGCTCGACATCAATGTCACTGCAGGGATCTCCATCGATGACCATGGAAAACAGCTCACAATACGCTGTATGGGGTTTGATCATCAGGTGAGCATGTGCACGCCTGCAGTCCATGATCAGTTGTTGCCGTACTTTATTATCTTGTGGAATGGGTTCCACACCGGCAAGCAGGTTTAGCATCGAATCGAGCATCGGTTTGCCATTATCGAGGAATTCACCAAGCATGTGCGAATAATCATCGATCTGCTCCAGCAACACCGGGGCAAAATTGACCACCACGTGCATGTTCGGGTGTCTCTCAAGATGTGCAGCCATATCCGCATAATCCTTGATTACATGCAGATATACCCATGGCAGTCGATATGTACCCTGTAAACCCTCACGATACCAGGGCTGATGCATATGCCAGCACAACACCAAATTTATTTTATCATTCATCGCGTTCGCTGTTCAGCTGATTTTGTAATAGGTCTGGTTTAACATTGATGCAGTCACCAGTACGATGCCACCAGAAGTGACATGAAAGCGCTTGCGGTCTTCTTCAAGGTCTTCGCCGATCACCGTGCCATCCTCTATATAACAACCCTTATCGATAATGGCGTTGGATATTCTGCAATTTTCACCAATGAGTACTTTCGGCAAAATGACACTATCCTTGACATGAGTATAGGCACCGACAGTGGTAGTGAAAAAGATGATTGAGCGCTTCACACGCGCACCGGAAATGATACAGCCGGCAGACACCAGTGAATCTATCGCCTGGCCACGACGCCCCTCATCGTCGAAAATGAATTTAGCCGGGGGATGCTGTGTCTGGTAGGTCCAGATAGGCCAGTCTCGATCATAGAGGTTGAGCTCAGGTGACACTTCACAAAGTTCCATGTTTGCCTTCCAGTAGGAATCGACCGAGCCAACATCACGCCAGTAGGCTGGCTCACCTTTGTTATTGCGAAAAGGGTAGGCCATAACCCTTGAGTCGATAATACTCGATGGTATGACGTTTTTACCGAAGTCATGATCAGAATCCGTATTAGCGGCGTCCTCAATCAGTTTTTTCAGCAGAAATTCGGTGGAAAAGACATAAATCCCCATTGAGGCCATACACATATCGGGATTTGTCGGTGTTGGTTCCGGGTCATCAGGTTTTTCATGAAAATGGGTTATCTTCCATTCCGCATCAACTGACATGACACCTAATTCACGTGCTTCTTCACGAGGGACTTCGATGCAGCCAATCGTAATATCAGCGTTCGATTCCACGTGCTGCATCAACATTATTGAGTAATCCATGGTATAAATATGATCACCGCCCAGAATGATTACATAATCCGGTGCGTGGCGACGGATAATATCAATATTCTGGAATATCGCATCGGCCGTTCCCAGGTACCAGGATTCACCTCTACGTTGCTGAGCGGGGATAATTTCAACCATTTCGCCAATTTCCGCTCTCATGAAACCCCAGGCACGCTGGATGTGCCTAATCATGGAATGTGATTTGTATTGGGTCAGAACGCCGATGCGTCGAATACCTGAATTGACACAGTTCGAAAGCGCGAAATCAATAATGCGATATTTGCCGCCAAATGGTACCGCGGGCTTCGCTCGCCATTCTGTCAGTGCTTTCAGCCGTGAACCCTTGCCACCAGCCATAATCAGCACCAGCGAACGGCGAGTCAGTTCCGTGACTTGCTTGGTTTCTACATAATATTTTTCTTTTTTCCTTTGTTCTTCGTAACTGCTGTTCATTCTGAGTTACCTCTTCCCTTGAGAGTGTATTGATTTATATGCATATGAGAGCGCACCCTGCAAGCCGACATTCTCATTAGTAATAAGAATCACCGGCACGCGCAAGACCAGCGATGACATTCTACCCTTGGCTGAATAATACTCTATGAACTCATCTGAATTAAGCCATTTTTGTATTTTTGGAGCGATGCCGCCGGCAATATAAAGACCGGCGAATGGCTGAAACAGCATGGCTAAATTACCGGCAAACCCAGCCAGGATTCGAACGAACAGCCGCATTGCATCGATCGCGATTTCATCACCCTGCGCTGCCCGGGATGACACGGCCGCCGGGGAGATTTCTGAATCCTGTTGCATGCCTGCTTCGGTACTGACAAATTGATAAAGCATGACGAGGCCGGGACCGGAAAGTATGCGCTCATAGGAGACATGAGCCGGATAGCTTTTGCGAAGATATTGCAACAACCTATCCTGCTGTTCGTCGACAGGTGCAAAATCAACATGCCCGCCTTCGGTAACCTGAGGAGATGACTCCGGAAGCTGCCAGGCCATGCCGAGGCCGGTACCTACTCCCGTTATTACCCTGGGCCTGTCCGCCTGCCTGTGGCCGGCGTTGATACTGATAACATCATCGGCCTGAAGGCTGTCAAGCCCCTCACAGGCTGCCTGGAAATCGTTCACCAGCAGCACTCTGGAAACATTAAAGCGGCGCCTGATGTCATCTGCATCGAGCACCCATGGTAGATTCGTCAGCCTGGCCTGCTGCCCGTTTATCAGACCCGGCAAGGCCAGGCACAGTAGATCTATGTTTGAGCCTTGCAGACCAGCATCAACCACGTAGGCTGTCAGCAATGCGCCAAAATCAGCAAATGACTGGCTGTCATAACGATTCACCGCCTGTAAGTGATTGCTAACTGGCCGCTGGGAATCTGCCAATACAAAGCGGGCAGTTGTACCGCCAATATCTACTGCTACCAGTTTCATCCGCTTTCTTTTTATACTCGCCTGTTCGCTGCCAACATTACCCCTGAACGACTGTAACAACCAGCATTTCGTACAGACAGCTATTTTATTTACGGCACCAATAAAAATCTCGCTTGAGATCATTTTTTGGCTTTCCCGCTAAATTATATCATTGCTCGGGCTTTAGTATATGGACAGAGTACCTGCATGACTAAAAATATATAATATGGACTTTTCACCTGCTCCCTTTTTTCATTTGATCCTGTTATGACAGATTATGGCCTATCATAATCTCTCCTTTTGAGAATAAAACATGAAAAAAAATCGAGTTGGTCAATTTTTACTGGCGATAGTAATCGTTAGAGCCGCTGCAATCATCATCTCGAATATTCCTTTTCAGCGCATTTACAAGGGCATCACCAACACGAAAGCTGATCGTGATGATGTC
>JARFRD010000037.1 GCA_029287435.1 Gammaproteobacteria bacterium | reverse complement strand
TCTAGCTTCATAATCATAGTCGTTGTATTGCTGGTCTACTTCAAGAAAAAGAAGTGGCTTTAATAAAGTGTTTGTGAATTTCTGAATTCGAAAAACTTTAGTCTCGCTTGTTAATGAGCAATTTTTCAAGCAGGTACAATGTGTATGATAAGTTTTTTTTGGTCCCTCGTAATTTAGTGCCAAATTTAATGCTCGAATACATGGTATAAAAACATGGAAATGCTAGAAACCCTCTACCAGTTGTCCCTTAAGTTGATCAAGGAGTTTTCGACAATTCATGGTGGGCTGCAGTTGGCAGCAGTAGTCATCTGCGCAGCCCTGGCTTCCGTTACACACAAGAACTGGCAAGGGCTTATCACCAGGCTGGTTGGTAGCTTTGAAAAGAAAGGCTTCATTCGCTTCCTGCTCAAGGGAACGAATCGAATCGCTTTCCCAATGAGTATGCTGGTTTACTTGATACTGACGCGCTTTATTTTGGATCAGTTCAAGGTAAATACTGCTGTTCTCGATATCTTCACTCCGCTTTTGCTTTCCCTCGCGGGTATCAAGTTTGGTGTATATGTTTTGCGTTCAGGATTCAAGCCAAGCCCGGCACTTCGTGCATGGGAGAATGTGTTCAGCCTGATCGTATGGGGCGTGCTGGCACTGCATCTGCTTGGCTGGCTGCCAGATGTTGTCAAGGCAATGGATGAATTTGCTTTTACTTTTGGTGAAACAAGAATTTCCATTCTTTCATTTCTTGAACTTACTACCTCGATCGTTATTTTTGTTGTTCTCGCGAGCTGGCTATCACGATTGGTAGAGACCAGAACAAAACGTTCTCAGTACCTCAATCCAAGCATGCGGGTTGTTTTGGCCAAGACCAGTAAATTTGCTTTCTATGGCCTCGCTGTCCTGTTTGCATTAAAAGCGGTCGGGATAGATTTCACAGCCTTTGCAGTTTTCAGCGGCGCTGTCGGTGTTGGTATCGGTTTCGGTCTGCAGAAGATTTTCAGTAATTTCATCAGTGGCTTTATTTTGATATTTGACCGTTCAATCAAGCCGGGTGATGTTATTACCATTGGTAACCGATTTGGTTGGGTTCAGGAGTTGAATGCCCGCTATGTGGTTGTCCGCGATCGCGATGGTGTGGAGGCGCTAATACCCAATGAAAACCTGATTACGAGCGAGGTTACAAACTGGAGCTATTCTGATCGAAGCGTCAGGCAACGCCTGCCGGTTTCAATCAGTTACCAGGACGACCCAGAGCTGGCGATGTCACTGATGGTTGAGTCTGCAAACGAGCATTTCCGTGTGTTGAAATCGCCAGAACCGGTGGCCAGGCTTATTCGATTTGGCGACAATGGCATCGAGCTGGAGTTGCGTATATGGATAGAAGACCCGGAAAATGGTACTGCTAATGTTGTTTCAGATATAAATATTGGTTTCTGGCGCCGATTCAAGCAACACGGTATCACCATTCCCTTTCCGCAAAGAGATGTTCACTTGTTTGAACAAGGGACCAAATAATACCTCAAGTAAATACGCATAACGTGTTATGTTGGTTGTTACGATTCTTACGTATATGACCGGATAAATGCTCAGTCGAAACTGGTAAAAGTAATGCTGTTCACCTTACTATAGATGTGGCATTCTCGCGTAATGAATAATGATTCAGTAAATCAATCTGCCGTTGGCTGGAGAGAGTGGCTATCGCTGCCCAATCTTGGTATCAAGCGAATCAAGGCAAAGGTCGACACCGGGGCTCGCACATCTGCGTTGCATGCATTTTACGTTGAGCCATTCGAGCGTGACGGTAGCGACTGGGTGCGTTTCGGTATTCATCCCAAACAAAACGATACCGAAACGGTTGTTAAATGCGAGGCGCCGATCAAGGACAGGCGAATTGTTACCGATTCAGGAGGCCATAAAGAGTACCGGTATGTTATTGAAACCATGTTGTCACTGGGTGGTATTGAATGGCTTGCGGAGGTCACGTTGACTGATCGTGATACCATGAAGTTTCGCATGTTGCTGGGGCGAACAGCGCTTGACGGCCGCTTTCTTGTCAATCCGGCGGCTTCGTACCTGATGAGTAACAGGCCTGAAAAACAACAATAAAACAAATCGCTCCACGGCAGGGTAAATCACTAATATGAAAATTGCGATTCTTTCACGCAACAGGAAGCTTTATTCGACCAGGCGCCTGGTCGAGGCTGCAGAGGAGCGCGGGCATGAAGTTCAGGTCATAGACATACTCCGTTGTTATATGAATATCACCTCCCTGAAGCCAACGATACATTATCGTGGTGAAGAGCTTGAAGGCTTCGACGCAGTTATCCCGCGCATAGGTGCTTCGGTAACTTTTTATGGCACTGCGGTGCTGCGGCAATTTGAGATGATGAATGTATTTCCGCTTAATGAATCTGTTGCGGTTACGCGTTCACGTGACAAGTTGCGTTCTGCACAATTGCTGGCGCGCAAAGGAATTGGTATGCCAGTAACCGGTTTTGCGCATAATCCGGATGATATTCAGGATCTGATAAAAGAGGTAGGTGGCACACCGCTGGTTATCAAGTTGCTGGAGGGTACCCAGGGCATTGGCGTTGTACTCGCGGAAACCAAGAAAGCGGCTGAAAGTGTTATCCAGGCATTCATGGGCCTGAAGGCCAATATCATGGTGCAGGAATTTATCAAGGAAGCCGGCGGATCGGATTTACGTTGTTTTGTTGTTGGTGGCAAGGTCGTCGCAGCAATGAAAAGACAGGGACCGGAAGGCGAGTTTCGCTCTAATTTACATCGTGGTGGTAGCGCAAGTCTGGTACGTTTGACGCCTGGAGAGCGCGCAACTGCCGTTCGAGCTGCAAAGGTTATGGGGCTTGAGGTCTGTGGTGTGGATTTATTACGATCCAATCACGGCCCGGTGGTCATGGAGGTCAACTCGTCACCCGGACTGGAGGGGATTGAAAAAGCCAGCGATAAAGATGTGGCCGGCATCATTATTGATTATATGGAAAAAAGGGTTAATGAGGTTGCGCACAGAAGTTCACGTTCCAGAACCCGTGGTAAGGGATAATATTGTATGAATGAAAACTTTGTCATCGGTGGTGAAGCCATACCACGACGAAGTCGAACTACAATTGAACTGCAACTACCACCATTATATACACATACACCTCTGTCACTGCCCGTACATGTTATACGAGGTGCAAAAGAAGGCCCCCGCCTGTTCGTCAGTGCTGCCATACACGGTGATGAGCTTAACGGCACAGAAATTATTCGACGCCTGTTGAAACAGCCGGCGCTGAAACGGTTACGTGGCACCCTGGTTGCTGTACCAGTTGTTAATGTCTACGGGCTAATTCATCACTCACGCTATCTTCCAGACCGGCGTGATTTAAACCGATCATTTCCGGGTTCCAACAAAGGCTCTATGGCTGCCCGCCTTGCTCATATATTCATGAATGAGATTGTACATAACTGCAGCCATGGTATTGACTTACATACAGGTGCAATACACCGCAGTAATTTACCCCAGATACGTGCGAATCTTGATGACGAGGAAACGGCTCGTCTAGCAGAAACATTCGGTGTGCCGGTGCTGTTGAATTCAAACATTAGAGATGGTTCTTTAAGAGAAGCTGCAGCTGAACACGGTATTCCGATGCTGTTATATGAGGCCGGTGAAGCTCTAAGATTTGATGAAGTTTCTATACGTGCAGGCGTGAAAGGTATTATCAATGTCATGCGCAGCCTTGAAATGCTGCCACCAAGCCGTGCCCGACGCAAAAAACATAGCGAACCCTTTGTTGCGCGTTCGAGTACCTGGGTACGAGCACCGGCCAGTGGCCTGTTCAGAAAAGTATGTAGCCTCGGAAGCAGAGTAAAACGTGGCGAGGTGCTCGGTATTGTAGATGATACACAGGGTGGTGAGGGATCAGAAGTTATTGCAACAGCTGGCGGTATCATCATTGGTTGCATAGAGATACCGCTGGTTCATGAGGGTGAGGCGCTGTTTCATATTGCACGTTTCGAGGATATCAAGGGTGTAGCAGGCGAGGTTGAATCGTTCCAGACAAAACTTACACCTGATGATGTCGACTATACCCCAGGATTGAATGAACCTCCGATTGTATAACTCCTTGGGTGCTTGCTTGGGTAATGATGATGGATACAGTGAAAATCGAAAGTATGACATTCAGAGAAGGGGTCGATTTAATGGTTGACCGTGCGGCTCTGTTCATGGGCCTGAATGCGGATGCTGTTAGAGTTGTAAAGGCTTGTAATGCTGTTTTACAACTCAAATTTCCTGTCAAACTTAAAGATCGGACTGAAGTTATCAATGGCTGGTGGGCAATTCACAGTGCGCATCGATTGCCTGCCAAAGGCGGGTTACGTTACTCACCTCTAGTATGCATTGACGAGGTAGAGGCTCTTGCGGCTTTAATGACCTACAAATGCGCTATAGCGGACGTTCCTTTTGGTGGTGCAAAAGGTGGCTTGATGATTAATCCCATGCATTACAGCGAGCATGATCTGCGTGAAATAACGCGACGTTTTACCATTGAGCTAGCGCGAAAGGATTTTATACATCCGGCAACTAATGTACCAGCGCCTGATATGGGAACTTCATCAAGAGAAATGATGTGGATTGCTGATACTTATAAGACATTGTTTCCAGAAGAATTAAATCATGATGCTTGTGTTACTGGTAAACCTCTAAATCATGGTGGGGTGCCTGGGCGCGTCGAAGCAACAGGCAAAGGTCTTCAATATGCCTTGCAGGAGCTATTTCGACATCCGGAGCTTGTTGAACAGGCTGGTTTGCATGGTGGATTGTCCAGTCAACGTGTTGTCGTGCAGGGCCTCGGTAATGTTGGATATCACACGGCAAAATCACTTTCTGAAGATAATGAATCAACGATTATCGCGATTATTGAGCGTGATGGTGTTGTTACGAATGACAATGGATTGAATATTCATGATGTGCGTCAGTATTTTGTTGAAACTGGAGGGTTGAAAGGTTTTGCGGGCGGTAAGTACTCGCCGAATGGCGACAAGGCACTGGAAATGGATTGTGACATCCTGATACCGGCAGCCCTGGAATCTCAAATACATGCAGGCAATGCGATGGAGATCAAAGCTAAATTAATAGTAGAGGGTGCTAATGGGCCTGTGACCTATGAGGCTGACGAAATATTAAGACAAAGAGGTGTCACGGTGCTGCCAGATGTATTCGCAAATCTTGGCGGTGTTACCGTTTCATATTTTGAGTGGACACGTAACATATCACACATGCGTTTTGGACGTTTACAGCGACAGTATGATGCTATACGTGGGCAAAATCTGGTGTCAGCGATGAATGAACTCTCAGAAAAGAAAGTGGATGATGAATTACAAAAGAGGCTGATCAAAGGAGCAAGTGAGCTTGATCTGGTTCGCTCAGGCCTTGAAGATACTATGAGTATGGCGTTCCAGGATATTAGAGAAGTAATGAAGCAATATCCTGAAGTGAAAGATTATCGAACAGCAAGTTATATCCTGGCGCTCGGTAAGATCGTGCAAAATTATGAAGATATTGGGCTGATTGATATAAAAAAGAATATATAGTGCAAAGTGCTGAGGCAAAAAAATAATGCATCTGGATCCCATGATGCCCTATGCGGTTGGAGCAATATTAGCGATTTTAGTTCTTGGCTTATTGCTTCGTTCAATTAAACAACCACATGTCGTTGGCTATTTGATAGCTGGCATTGTTTTAGGGCCGCATGGCATCGCTTTGGTCCAGGATGAGGTGACACTTGGACGGCTTGGGGCGGTAGGTTGAGGAAATAAACACCCACCCTTAGTCTCGATATTGATGATGTCTCCCGGCAGCGTCAGGAACTGTGATCAAGACACTTTTATAGTGATGATAATTTTATCATCGTCATCGCTTGTACTAACGACTTTATGGTCGTTGATACGGCACCATGCGGGTATATCATTCAAGGCGCCCGGGTCTGTACAGGTTACCTCGAGTAAATCGCCAGGCTGCAATTCTGCAATCCTGTTCTGGGTTTTGATCACCGGTAACGGACATAGCGTATTGCTGGCATCAAGGGTGTAAGTGGTCATCTTATATATAAGGTATCTAGACGTACCATTCCTGCTTGATTTCATCGGCAGGCATGGGGACAACATCCATGGTTTTTTCATCACCATCGGTGCGCGTAACTTTTACCGTGACATGGTCAGCATTCTTGCCCTGGCTGAAGCGCGCCACGATGCGCGAAGCGGTTTCAAGCTCTTCGTCGCTGACTTCACCATCGATCAGGGTTAACGGGCCGCCGCAGCTTTGTGTTTCTATGTGGGTGAAAGACTTGCGATAACCACTGAGAAACCTGTTCTCGCCTTCTTCGCGACTCACGATCAGCTTGTAGTTGGGTTTGGGCCTGATGTGGCGTCCGACTTTCAATAGCATGATGTCATCCAGCTCATAGCGTCGTTCATGGCGTGCCTGCCACAGGTCAGCCAGCTTGCTGGCGTAACTTGCATCGGTAAGAAAACAACAGCCACCGGCGGGTGAGGCATAGTCTTCGAAGCCAAACTTTTTCGCCAGTGCCATCTGCGGCTTGCGGTTGCGCCCGGAAAAATCGAGCAGCTGCTCGCGGTCGACCCAGCCTTCGCGTTCGGGCAGGGTGGGGGCCAGATTTTTTGCGCATAACGGTCGCAACAGGCGGTCATCGGCACCGGATTCACGCACCACAACCGGTAGCAGGTCCTTGCGTTGTGACATCGGGCGCTGGCCGATGACCTCACCGGTAATAATAAAGTCAAAGCCGTGTTCTTCCATCCACTGTTTGGCCTTGTTGACCATGAAGATCTTGCAGTCCAGGCACGGATTCAGATTGGCGCCGTAGCCGTGTTTCGGATTGATTACGATGTCCTTGTATTCTTCGATGATGTCGATGATATGCAGCTTGATGCCAAGTTGCTCAGCGCTCCACAACGCATTGTTTCGTTTAGGCTTTTTCTTGTCTTTTTTGCGTATAGCATGGGTATGTCCTTCCACACAGAATCCCGTGTAGAAATTGATACCCTCGACATGGATACCCTGTTCCAGCATCAGCTTGGCAGCCAGCAGGGAATCAAGGCCGCCGGAAATCAGGGCAACGGCTTTACGCCTGTCTCTTATACACATCTGACGCTGCCGACGATC